>NZ_CP054139.1:1511024-1813229 GCF_013283875.1 Mucilaginibacter mali | reverse complement strand
ACTAAAGATGAAAGGCCTGCAAGGTAAGGTCATCATCCGGTACGATGAAAATATGGTGCCGCACATTTTTGCTGAAAACGACCACGACCTGTACTTCGCGCAAGGCTACGTAACCGCCAGCGACCGCCTTTGGCAAATGGATATCCAAACCCGCAGCGCGTCGGGACGGCTCTCGGAAATTGTGGGGCCAAAGGCATTGGAAGTAGATCGCTTTCACCGCCGCATGGGTATGGTGTACGGGGCCGAAAACTCGCTGAACGAAATGATGAAAGACCCGCGGATAGCCACCATGGTGAATGCTTATACCGAGGGGATCAACACTTATATCCACGGCCTTTGGAAACGGGACTACCCCATCGAATTTAAATTACTGGATTATGAACCAGAGGATTGGAAGCCCATCAACTGCGCCTTGTTGTTAAAACTGATGTCGGAAACCTTAGCCGGCGGCACCGACGCCCCCGGCATGACCAACGTGCTGAAGAAGTTTGGCCCGGCCATCACCAACGATCTGTTCCCTGATTACCCCATGCGCGAGGAACCGATCATCCCCGCCGGTACCAAGTGGGATTTTAAAGCCCTGCCCCTTCCCAAGGCATCGGCCGATTTTATTAACAGCATAACCGAACCCCTAAAACACCAGGAACGGGTGGAGGGCATTGGCAGTAATAACTGGGCTATAGCCGGCAGCAAAACGGCCAGCGGCTATCCTATTTTGGCTAACGACCCGCACCTTAACCTTACCTTCCCATCCATCTGGTACCAGGCGCAGCTTTCGGCACCTGGCATCAATACCTACGGGGTTACCATACCTGGCACACCCTGCGTAATTATAGGCTACAATAACCGCATTAGTTGGGGCGAAACCAATGTGGCCGCCGATGTGCTGGATTATTATACCATTAAATTTAAGGACGGCAGCCACGCCCAATACTGGTACAACAACCAATGGAAAAACACCAATAAGCGTGTTGAGGTAATTAAAATACGCGGACAACAGGATTTGGTGGATACCGTTTATTATACGCATCACGGCCCGGTGGTTTATGAAAGTGCCGCCAAAAGACCTGCATCGCGGGCTGATGTGCCGGTGAGCGCCGCCGCGCGATGGATAGCGCACGACCGGTCGGAGGATATCCTGACCTTCTACCTGCTTAACAGGGCTAAAAACTATGCCGATTACCGCGAGGCGCTGAGCCACTATACCGCGCCGGCTCAAAACTTCATTTTTGCTTCCGCGGATAAGGATATCGCCATCACCGTTAACGGTAAGCTACCGCTAAAATTTAAAGATCAGGGCAAATTTATCCTGGATGGCAGCGACCCGGCCAACGACTGGCAGGGCTGGATCCCTACCGACCAAAACCCATCGGCCAAAAACCCGGCGCGCGGCTTCCTGAGTTCGGCCAACCAATCATCAACCGACCCAAGCTATCCTTATTATATTAACTGGAGCTTTGGCCCATACGAACGCGGCAAGCGTATAAACGACCGCCTGGCCGCCATGCAAAAGGCTACGGTAGACAGCATGCGCGACCTGCAGAACGATACCTACAGCATCCGCGCGCAGGACGCCCTGCCTGCTTTGCTAAGCAATGTGGATATGGGCAGGTTAAATGGCAATCAGCAAAAGGTACTGAAACTGATACAACGCTGGGATAAGCACTTCGATGCCAACTCCATTGGCGCTACCATATTTAACACCTGGTGGGTTAAGTTTTACGGCGCGGTTTGGTTTGATGAATTTGGGGATACTGGCGAAATGATGCTGCCATCGCAAGACCGCACGGTGAAGCTATTGTTAAAAGAGCCACAATCCAAATGGTTTGATAACATTAAAACTAAAGCGGTGGAAACCTGCCGGGATATCGTCACCGAATCGTTTACTGGCACGGTGGATTCGCTTATGCGCAAATTCGGTGAGCCGGGCAAGGCCTGGGAATGGGGCCGGGCCAAAAACACGCACATAAACCACTTAGCCAACCTTGACGGCTTTGGCGCCGGCCAGTTTATTGCCGACGGTACCGGTACTACCGTTAACGCGCTGATCAATGGTCATGGCCCATCGTGGCGCATGGTGGTGCAAATGGGGCCAAAGGTGCAGGGCTACGGCATCTTCCCCGGCGGGCAGTCGGGCAACCCGGGCAGCTTATATTATGATGATATGCTGAAGACCTGGCAAAACGGCGAGTTGAAGCCCCTCCTTTTTCTGCAATCGCCAACCGAGTCGTCAACCCGTATTCAATCAACTATTACCCTTAGCAGCAAATAATATGTTATTCATCTTGATACTTATCCTCTCATTAATAGCCGGTTTCATTACCCCATGGTGGGTGGCGGCCATTATTGCCTTTGTAATGGCATTTTATGCTGGTAAAAGGCCTGGGCAAGCGTTTCTGTCGGGCTTTGCCGCTGTGTTTATTGTGTGGGTGGTGCTGGCCTTAGTTAAAAGTATCCCTAATAACCATGTACTGGCCAGTCGCGTAGCGGTGCTATTCCATCTGCCGGGCTGGTCGATACTGCTGATCCTTACCGCGCTGATCGGCGGTTTGGTGGGTGGCATGTCGGCAATGTCGGGGGTGTTGGTGAGGCGGGCGTTGGGGAGGTAGCAGCCCATATCACTTAGTGTCGATGTCATTTCGATAGAGCCAGGGCGGGGAAGTGAAGTGGGGCGAAAGAGAAATCTTATACGCGCGATAGGTAAAAACAACAGCATGTGGAATTACAACTATTATGTTTACATCACAACTAATCCAGAAAAGAAAGTATTATATGTCGGCGTAACTAATGATATCAGGATAAGACCATTACAGCATCATGAGAATCGGGGTAGCAAAAGCAGTTTTGCAGGAAAGTATTATTGCTACAATTTAGTTTACTACGAGCATTTCCATCACATTGAACACGCCATTGCGCGTGAAAAAGAGATTAAGAAGTGGCGCAGGGAAAAGAAAATAGCATTGATAGAATCATTTAATCCTGAGTGGCGGTTTTTGAACGACGAGGTTTAAATACGAAGCTTATCGCACGCACAAGATTTCTCCTCACAACTGCGCTTTACCCTCCCCAGCTTCGTTCGTAATGACAAGTTGGTTAGCTTGGTGGGTTGCCTGTCGCATGTATAAGATCTCTCCTCGCGCTTGCGCTCTTGCCCCATCCCAGGCTCGTCGAGATGACAGGTTGTGTTAGCTTGGTTGCTTACTTATCGCACGTATAAGATCTCCCCTCACGCCCACGCTCTTTCCCCGCCCATATTCGTCGAGAGATGACATGGTGGTTGATCTTGCACATCGTTTACAACTCTGCCGTATCCCTTTTCACCGTATGCACATCCGGGTTCATGTAATCATTCTCTACCAAACCGTCGCGCATGCGGACAATGCGGTGGGCGTGCTGGGCGATATCCTCTTCGTGGGTTACTAATATAATGGTGTTGCCTTTGGCGTGAATGTCTTCCAGCAGGCCCATAATTTCTATAGATGTTTTGGTATCCAGGTTACCTGTGGGTTCGTCGGCAAGGATGATAGAAGGATCATTGATCAGGGCGCGGGCTACGGCCACACGCTGGCGCTGGCCGCCTGAAAGTTCGTTAGGCTTGTGGTCCATACGATTGGCAAGACCAACATTTTTCAAGGCCGCTTCAGCACGCTTTTTACGGTCTTCCTTATTGGTTCCCGAATAAATGAGCGGCAGGGCCACATTATCCAAAGCGGTATTACGGGGTAGCAGGTTAAACGTTTGGAATACGAAGCCGATCTCTTCATTACGCACCTCGGCCAACTGGTTATCGGTCATGTGGCTTACGTCTATGCCATTCAGCACGTACTGACCTTTGGTCGGCGTATCCAGGCAGCCTAAAATATTCATCAGGGTTGATTTGCCCGAACCGGATGGCCCCATCAGCGCTACAAATTCGCCTTTATTTATCGTTAAGGAAACCGATTTCAACGCGTGGATCACCTCCGTGCCGATCACATATTTACGCCCGATATCTTTTATGGTAATTAAAGGTTTTGCTGCTAATGGCTCCATTGATGGGTTTTTGTTTGCTTTGACTAAGGTAAGGTACTAAATGTTACAATCGTTTGGAAAAAAGTCCGAAAGTTGGGAAAGGCCGCAAGTCCGGAAGATATCACAGTGCAGATCCGTCTTTCGGACTTGCCGGCTTCCGGTCTTCCGAACTAACATCTACCCTATCACTTTAGCTACATGGAAAAAGTTCTCGTCTTTTTCCGGCGCATTTAGCAGGGCTTCTTCGTGGGTGATATCTTGCCTAACTACATCTTCACGTAGCACATTCACATCAGTATTCATATAAACCAATGGCTCTACGGCCGATGTATCCACCTCATTCAGTTTATCCATAAAGGTTAAAATGCGGTTCATATCTTGTATAGTTTCCTGCTTTTCAGCATCCGATAGTTCTAAACGGGCCAGGTGGGCTATCTTATCAACGGTATCCTGATCTATGGTCATGTGGTATAATATTTACCGGACGCAAGCTAACGCCGGTCCGCAGAAACGAAGTTACAGGTATAATTATAATTTGCAATTAAAGCGACACTTAAATAATTAAGCTTTTACTCTTAGATGCGCCAGTCGGCCTATTCCCAAACGACAACATTAACAGGTAAATTAATGCCGGGTATAATTGCTGGTACACACGGTAAAGCGAAGTATACAAATGCCATTTAAGTTCGTACGGACTAACCAGGTAAACAGCAAAAAAAGCTGCCAGCATTGCACCGATAATAGCAAAAGGAAATTTTAAAAAAGCCCTCCGGTTATACACCAGCAACCCGAATATCACTATTAACGCATAAGCATAATTAGTAAAGACCGTAGAGATGAAATATTTTGCAATGATGAGATAACGGTCAGCATCTGTCAGTACCGAATAAAGCGAACTGAATTGTTTGTTCTGGGCAGATATCAGGTCGCTTGGTGGGGCGTAGTAGATCTTAAATGAACCTATGATGAGCAGTGGGATAGCAAGCCCGGCGACATACCTTAATATTACAGCTATATTTTTATAATTAAGCAATATAAAAAACACGCTGAACACCAGACAAAATAGCAAACCATCATTTTTTACCCAACCGCAGGATGCGCAAATAAAACCCAACAACCAGGTGTGGTTTTCACGCTGTCGTGCGGCCTTGTTTTGATATAATATAAACACCGTTAAAATCAATGCCGAGAGTATAGTATCGGCACATTGCGATATGGCTATTTCCTTAAAATTACCATCGATAATAAATATCACCAATGTTACCATACCTGCTACCGGCAATCCCGCGCCTTTTAGCGCGTAATAAACCAAAAGCGGCACAGCTATAAAAAAAGTATACGACAATAATACGGGGACAGTGATCGATATTTGCCCGAAGGTGTGCCAAAGGAAAGCGATAGCTCCCGGTAACATTAAAGGGTAATCGAGGTGGGGGTATGCCCCGGCATTTTTGTATACCTGACTGAACGCATGTGGATAGTAAGCGAACTTTGCATGGATGTTCCATATGGCGATAGCATCCCAACTGCCATATTTGGGCGCGTGTAATACAAAGTATATGGTTAATAACAATACGCCGGCTATTACTATAAAGCCTGTCGCGTTAATTGCTTTAATACGCTGCCACGATATGGCCTGCAACCATTCATTACCGTTCAGGTAAATACCTAAAGCGTTAATTACAGTTAAGCATCCTTTCAAAACGGGGAAACTTTGCATACCTAACAGCATCAGGTAATAACAATAGCTAAGCACCAGCAGTAACAATAAACCCGAGGTTATAAAGCGCAGGGGCTTTGTGCTTGCCGCCATGCTTTTTTTCACAACAGCATAACTATTGAACCACAGTAACAGAACATTAAAAATGGCCAATAATGACAACAGCATATTAATTAGCTTTAATTATAAGCGATATGACCATTTGGTGATGCCGGCATTGCTTTAGCACTTTATAGTTTTGGGGTACTATTAATGGCTGCCCTTCAGGCAAAATATGCAATAAAGTATCGGCAGTTGGTTGGTTTGTAATTATTATGGGTGCTAAGGCATATTGTAATTGAACAACCAGGTCGGCATTATTCCCGTTTGAGTAAACGCCTATTTCAGAACCGGGTTTAATGCATTTTTTTATCGGCTGTAACTGTTCGTTCAAAACGTCCGGATCAAAATTTATCCGATCAAGCCTCCAAAGCTTAAAAATAAGCATTAAAGGGATAAGCAGTAGCAGGAAATATTTAATGTATTTTAACGGCACGATCTGTTTTTTACCCCTGCTGCATTTTGTTATTAATGATATCAAAGACCCGGTCTTTCAGCATATCGGCATCATCAACCGATAAATGCGCTGTTTCTATAGGTTTATGCACGTAAACATCGCAAATGCCCGGGCGGCTACCGTGTATGGCGCCATCATCCCAAAGTACCTGCCATGTATTTAGCGAAGTTACAGGAATTATCTGGATCTTCAACTCTATAGCTAATCTGAACGGCCCGTTTTTAAATTCGGTAACCGTAGGCGGATAAATATCTGCAGTCCCCCCCTCGGGGAAAAGGATCATGTTGATGCCATTCTGCAATTTTTCGGCAGCAGCCTTAAACGCCCGGTACGATGAGATCTTGCTGTCGCGATCAACCGGCAGATCTACCGTGCGGAAGTAGATGCCGGTGATCAGGTTATCCTTTAAATTAGCTTTGCCCATAAAGCAGCAGTTGGTATGCCCCAGCATTATACTCATAGCCGAAATATCCAGGTTAGACGCATGGTTCGGGCAAATGATATAGGTGCGGCTCCAGTCGATCTTTTCTTCATAAGTAAAACGGTAAAATATCCCCGCCAGCGCCGAACTGCAAAACGCCCACCACTTGCGCAGCCAGATCATGCCGCGATACCGGCCGGGCTTTAGCGAAAAATATTTAAGCGGCGGCCAAAGCAAGAAGAAAAACAGCGCCATGCTGAAGACAAGGAAATAGCGGTGTATCTTTCGGAGTAGTTTGATCATAGAGATTTTAGGAGATATACGGAATTACGCGGTGGCAGAGTTTGGATTAGCCTCACTAGTTTTAGAAGCCTCACCTAAGTCCTCTCCAGAGGAGAGGACTTCAGAAGTTTTAAAACCCTCTCCTTTGGAGAGGGCAGGGTGAGGTTCCCCCTCCGTTTTCGCCCGGATCATCTCATAAACCCTATCCCGCAAAGCATCGGCATCATCAACCGTCATCCCAGCGGTGTCAATTGGCTTATGCACATAAAATCGCACGATGCCGGGATGCGTGCCGTATTTAACACCATTATCCCAAAGCAACTTCCAGGCGTTTATGCTGCTTACCGGGATAATAGGCACCTGTTGTTCTATGGCCAGCCGGAACGGCCCGTTCTTAAATTCGATCAGTTTAGGTGGGTAATGCGGCGGGATAGCGCCCTCGGGAAAGATGATGAGGCTGATACCCTCTTTTATCCGCTCGGTTGCTTTTTTAAATGCCCGGTACGATGACATTTTACTTTCGCGGTTTACCGGGATATCCACCGTTTTAAAAAACAGCCGGGTAACAAAGCTATCCAGCAATTCCTCTTTACCCATAAAGCAATGCTCGTTCTTTGTCAGTATGCACATGGCAGTGATATCAAGGTTTGAGGTGTGGTTAGGGCAAATGATATAGTTGCGACTCCAGTCTATAGCTTCTTCATACTCAAACCGGTAGAAAAAACCCGCTATCGCCGAACTAACCAATCCCCAAAATGCCCGCAGTTTATCCAGCGCGTAATAACGGCTTGGTTTACGCGAAAGGAAATAGAAAAAGGGCCATAAAATAAAGTACAGTAAAGCCACCGATGCGGCGTACAGGTACACGTGCACCTTTTTTAATATCAATTTCATCTTTACCAAAAATATAAAAATTCCTTACTTTCGCCACATTATGGAAACTGTTGTTAGTGGTATCCGGTCGACCGGAAAATTACATTTAGGCAATTACTACGGGGCTATTCAAAACTTCGTAAAAATGCAGCACGAGTATAAATGCTATTTCTTTATAGCCGACCTGCACTCGCTGACCACGCACCCTACCCCCGATAACCTGCACGGCAACGTGAAACAGGTATTGGTAGAGTACCTGGCTGCTGGTATCGACCCTGAAAAAGCCACCATCTATATCCAAAGCGATGTACCCGAAATAGCCGAGCTATACCTGTACATGAACATGAACGCCTACATGGGCGAACTGGAACGCAGCACATCGTTCAAAGATAAAGTGCGCGCCAACCCCGATAACGTGAACGCCGGCCTGCTTACCTACCCGGTTTTAATGGCAGCCGATATTTTGATCCACAAGGCCACCAAAGTGCCTGTAGGTAAGGATCAGGAGCAACACCTGGAGATGGCCCGCACCTTTGGCAACCGCTTTAACCGCCTGTACAATAACGATTACTTCCCCGAACCTTATGCCTTTAGCTTTGGCGAGAGTTTGGTGAAAATCCCCGGACTGGACGGCAAGGGTAAAATGGGAAAATCTGAGGGTGAGGCTAACGCCGTATATCTGTCGGATAGCCCGGAGGTGATCCGTAAAAAGGTGATGCGCGCCGTTACCGATGGTGGCCCGACCACCGAAAACCAGGAAAAACCGACCGAGATACAGAACCTGTTCGATCTGATGAAAGTGGTATCTACCCCCGATACTTATACTCATTTTGATAACCTGTATAACAACGTACAGATCCGTTACGGCGACCTGAAAAAACAACTGGCCGAGGATATGATCATTGCTACCGCCCCTATCCGCGAAAAGATAAACGACATTGCTGCCGACGCGCCTTACCTGCGCCAGGTAGCCCGCTACGGTGCCGTGAAGGCCCGCGAAAGCGCTGCCCAAACCATTAAGGATGTTAGGGAGATCATCGGGTTCAGGAATTTTTAATATCGGGGATCAGAATTTTCAGAATTCTAAGATTTTCAGAATTTGTATAAAACGTTTCCATAATTCTGCGAATTCTGTAAATTGTGAAAATTCTGATCACAGACAATAAACTATATGCACATAGCTATCGTAGGAAATATAGGCGCCGGAAAGACCACTTTAACCGAACTGCTGGCCAAAAATTACGGATGGGAGCCTTTGTACGAGGCTGTTGACAACAACCCCTATCTGGAGGATTTTTACAGCGATATGAAACGCTGGAGCTTTAACCTGCAGATCTATTTCCTTAACAGCCGTTTCCGCCAAATAGTTGATATACAGAAAAGTAACCGCAACATTTTGCAGGACCGTACCATATACGAGGATGCGTTCATTTTTGCCGAGAACCTGCACGATATGGGCCTGATGACCAGTCGCGACTACGAGAACTACCGCGCCATATTCGACAATATCACTTCGTTCATCAAACCGCCCGATCTGCTCATTTACCTGAAAGCATCGGTACCGACACTGGTAAGCAATATCCAGCGCCGTGGCCGCGAGTACGAGATAGGCATCCGTATTGATTACCTGTCTAAACTGAACGAGAAGTACGACAAGTGGATAAAAGGCTACGAATTAGGCAAACTACTGGTACTGGATAAGGATAACCTTGATTTCACCAATAACCCCGAAGACCTGGGTACCATTATCAATTTGATTGAGCGGGAGATAAACGGGTTGTTTTAACCATCAAAATAAACCAACTTGTCATTGCGAGAAGCGTAGCGACGCGGCAACCCCATAGGCAGGTCCGCGTTGCGTGTCCTATGGGATTGCCGCGCTATCGCTCGCAATGACAATTTATAAATAAGTTCATGAAAATACTCGGCCTCATCCCCGCGCGTTACGCCTCTACCCGTTTCCCGGGTAAGCCATTGGTTGATATTGGCGGCAAAAGCATGATACAACGTGTTTACGAGCAGGCCAAAAAATGCACCGCCCTGGCCGATGTTTTTGTTGCGACCGATGACGACCGCATATTTACGCATGTTGAGGCTTTTGGCGGCAAGGTGGTGATAACCTCATCCGAACACCCCAGCGGTACCGACCGTTGCGCTGAGGTGGCCCGCCTGCATCCCGAGTACGATGTAGTGATCAACATCCAGGGCGATGAACCATTTATTGACCCCGAACAGATAACCAAGGTGGCTGGCTGCTTCAATGAACCGGGCACACAACTGGCTACACTCATCAAACAGATCCACCATACCGACGAGTTGTACAACTTTGCCACGCCGAAGGTGATCATCAATACCAATAGCGAGGCGATCTACTTCTCCCGCTCGCCCATCCCCCATGTGCGTGGGCAGGAACCTCAGCATTGGTTGTACCATAATACCTATTATAAGCACATTGGTATTTACGGCTACAAAAGCGATGTATTGCAGCAGATTACCCAATTACCAGTATCATCGCTTGAAAAAGCCGAAAGCCTGGAGCAATTGCGCTGGGTAGAGAACGGTTATCGCATAAAAGTGGCCGTAACCGAAATGGAGAGCCACGCGGTAGATATACCGGCTGATCTGGAAAAGCTGAAGTATTAATTATTCAACAGCGCTGCAACATCCTTATCGGTCAACCTGCTGGCGCGCTGGTAGTAGTTATCGGCTACTTTATGCTCTTTAGTGATCAGTATGCTGCGCGGCAAAGCGCCGATATTATAGGCCGCCTTTATCTTTTTATAAACCTCGGCATTGGCGAACAGGTTGACCATCTGTAAATTATCTCTTTTGGTGATGATCTTCCAATGTTCGGCATCGGTCTCTACACACACGTTGATGACCACCAGGCCTTTGTCTTTATACCGCTGGTATAATTTATTTTCGAAAGGGAACTCGGCTTTGCAAGGGCCGCACCACTCGGCCCAAAAGTTAACGATGACAGGTCGCCCTCCGAACGAACTAAGGCTAACCGTGTTGCCATCGATATCTTTCAGCACCATTTCGGGTGCTTTTTTGCCAAGCTTAGGATAGCCGAGCCTGGCCTGTATCATCGAATCGACCATCGCTTTAGTATCGGCTGTGGTAAACTTCATTAAAGCCAGGTTGGTATTGTAATCCTCACGTTTATTGGTATAAAGCATGCCCAGCTTACGGGTCTTAAATACATCGGTCAGCACCGTATTGCCGGCAAGGCTATCCATTGCATATAACAGCACTTGGGGCATAGGTTTTTTAGATCGCTGTGCCTGGTGGTAGATCACATTATCAGCTGCCCATAAATATTCTGTCGATAGCAGTTGCGTGGTATCGGCCAGGTTAAGGGACTTTTCAAAATCGTAATAATGATCATTCACCGGGATGGGTTTGCCGCCATAAAAACGCTTGCTGATCAGCACATTATCTTTCCGCATCATACCATTATGTACCAGGCGTGCGTACTCATATTTTTTAAACCAGGGTGCTAAAAGCTGGTTGTACCGCTCTAAAAAACTCAGTCGTACATTAGTGATCGAATCGGCAATGGCGGGGAATAAATTAAAGTCGGTCAACTTTTCGCCAATGGTATAAAAGGCGCGGCTTTCCTGGTCGGGGTTACCTAAAAAGTTGCTGTAGCTTAAATAATAAGTGTTCTCTATTTTCAGATCGCCGTCAAAGTCGGCATCCGTAGCTTTAGGTTTAATGCTTCGTATGGTACAAATCACCCGCTTGCCCGGCGCGTTCAATACCCTGAAGTTATCGTTTATGTAGATCAGGTCAGGATAATTGAATGGCAACGTAACGCTATCCTTTGCTCCCGGTGCTATGTTCAAACTAAAGTTGTTCTCATTATAGGGCAGCCAATTAAATAACATGCCCCTTATCTTTAGGGTATCTTTAGTGGCATTTTTAAATACGGTTGTAGCGGTTTCTCCTTTAAGGCTAAGGGCTGTGCCCGGCATCCTGTCTTGTGCACAGGTGTTCAGGCCTGCAATTAATAATATCGATATGATTGATATGGTAAAAGCCGTTCTCATAAGGCGAATATAAAACTAAAAATTTAGTTTTATATTCGCCTTTAAATTTTCATACAATTTGTCATTTCTTTTAGAGCAAGGTTGGAATGAGCAAAAGGGCGAAAGAGAACTTATCTCTTGAATGAAGTGAAAAAAACCTTATACGACGTAACTGATCGCACGTATAAGGTTTCTTTCTCACCCATCCCCGCGGCCTTTCCGGTTCGTTCGACAAGGTGGCCTTCACCCTACCTTCCCGTCCAAACCGGCGCCAGCCAGGTCATCGGCTTATCGGGTGTTAACTTAGCTTTGGGCGCATCGCCACCACCAACGCTCCATATACGAATGAAGAAGTATTTGGCAGTCGCGTCCTTTATCTCCGGCGACCATTTAACAGCAAAGACCGGGATCTTTACATCGTAGGTTTGCACTACCTGTCCCCCATCTTTTACAATATCTATTTTGGTGATCTTATCGTCGGGGTTGCCGGTATCGGGATCGTTAATGTCGATATCGAATTTGTAAGTCCCGTTGCCTTTCAGCGTCGAACCCATGATCTCGCCGTTTACGGTATAGCGGCATTGGATATTATTATCCATCGAGGCATAAACGCGGCGGTTCTTCATGGCATCTAAAATAGCGGCCTTGGTTTTAGCCGTAGCCAGCACAAACGTGCGCGATTTCTGGCTGGCAATGCCCATCGTACCATGATTATCGTTACCGCAAACCGGCGCAACTTTCCAGCCGGCGTCCAGCGCGCCGATAAAGGCATCGTAATGAATATTGGTGTTAGAGTTGATCATTTCCAGCATGGTGATCACGTCGGTTACCTTCGGATCGCGATAAGCCCAGTTATCATAAGCTTTCGCGGTGGGATGGTTAAAGGTAGCTACAACAGGTCCATCACCGTAAGCCGAAACGGTATCCAGCCATTTGTACAGGTATTTAATATCGATGCCCTTTGCCAGCGCGCTTAAATATGGCCTGGTATTGATCACGTTCAGGTGCCCTGTAGCGCCGGGGCCGTTGTTTTCAGAATGTTCGTAACCGGCAATGGCTACAAAGCTTTTATCGGTAGCGGCCGCTGCCTGCTGATGCACGCCTACCCATGCCGCGTTATCGGGCCTAACCGGGTAAAATATCGGCTCCTGCGAGTGGTCGGTGGTGATGTAAAAATCGTAGCCGTTGGCCTTAGCAATGGCGTAATGCACAGATGGTGGCCCCTGGAATTTAGCAGCATCGGGCTTCATAGTGCTATGCTCGGGGTGCTGTACACCGTTAGAGTCAACCGACTGATAGGGCTTCATGTTCGGAATTTGATTCCATTGCGCCCCGTGCGATTCGGTGTACGAGGTATGCGCATGTGTACTGCCGGCATAAATGTGGTAAACCGGTTTAGTTTGCGCGTTTGCCGTTACACCAGCAGTTAGCAAGCCGATCAGGGTAAAAATGGGGTAAGATCTTGTTTTAAAGAATTTCATGTGGATAAATGTATTTGTACTGTTTAATTTACCAGAGACAGTATTTGCATATGGATACCAACCAATTAGGTTGTTATTAAGTAAAGCTTTTCCACAATTGTAAATATCACTGCCAAATCCCGCAATTTTTCTTACTTTTGTATCCCGTACACAAACAAACTCCATGACTAAATACATCTTTGTTACGGGCGGCGTTACTTCGTCGTTAGGAAAGGGAATTATATCAGCATCGCTGGCAAAACTCCTTCAGGCGCGTGGTTACCGCGTAACTATTCAAAAGTTCGATCCTTACATTAATATCGACCCGGGAACGCTTAACCCTTACGAGCATGGCGAATGCTATGTTACCGAGGACGGCGCTGAAACCGACCTTGACCTGGGCCACTATGAGCGATTTTTAAATACCCCAACTTCGCAATCAAACAATATCACTACCGGCCGCATCTACCAAAATGTGATCAATCGCGAGCGTGAGGGCGCATTTTTGGGTAAAACCGTACAGGTGGTACCCCACATTACCGACGAGATCAAACGCAATTTCCGTATGCTGGGCGAAAACGGCGAATACGATATTGTTATTACCGAAATTGGCGGCACTGTTGGCGATATCGAATCGCTGCCGTTTGTAGAAGCTGTGCGCCAGTTTAAATGGGAAGTAGGTTCGGGCAATGCGCTGGTGATCCACCTTACGCTGATCCCTTACCTGGCTGCCGCCGGCGAGTTGAAGACCAAGCCAACCCAACACTCGGTTAAAATGTTGCTGGAGTATGGTATCCAGCCTGATATTTTGGTTTGCCGTACCGAGCATCACATTAACCAGGATGTGCGCAAAAAGATAGCCCTGTTCTGTAACGTAAACATCAACGCGGTTATCGAATCGATAGACGCATCAACCATTTACGATGTACCCCTGCTGATGCTGAAAGAGCAGTTGGATAAAACCGTACTGACCAAATTAAAGCTGCCTAACAAGAATGAGCCTAACCTGGAAAACTGGAAGGATTTCCTTGGTCGCCTTAAAAATCCATTATCCGAGATACGCATCGGCCTGGTAGGTAAATACGTGGAATTGCCCGATGCTTACAAATCCATCATCGAATCATTTGTACACGCCGGTGCTAAAAACGAGTGCAAGGTTAAGGTGATAACCATCCAATCAGAACATATGACACCGGAAAACGCTGTTGAAAAGCTGAAGGGCCTGCATGGTGTACTGGTTGCGCCGGGCTTCGGTCAGCGTGGTTTTGAAGGTAAAATAGCCGCTATTAAATACGTGCGCGAAAATAATATCCCGTTTTTTGGCATTTGTTTAGGGATGCAGTGTGCCGTGGTTGAATACGGCCGCAACGTGCTTGGTTTAACCAATGCCAGCAGTACCGAGATGAACCCGGAGACCCCGCACCCGGTTATCGCCATGATGGAAGATCAGAAAAATATCAAAAATATGGGCGGTACCATGCGTTTAGGCGCCTACGCCTGCGATCTGAAAGCCGGCAGTAAGGCTGCCGCCATTTACGGCAAAACCCATATCAGCGAACGCCACCGCCATCGCTATGAGTTTAATAACGAGTATCTTAAGGCTTACAAAGAGGGCGGCATGACCCCATCGGGCATGAACCCGGATAACGGTTTGGTGGAGATCGTAGAGCTGAAAAACCATCCGTTCTTCATCGGCGCGCAATTTCACCCCGAATTAAAATCAACTGTTGCAAATCCTCATCCACTTTTTGTTAACTTTGTCGCCGCTTCGCTGGCTTACGCCCGCAAGAATTAATGTACTTTAAGAAATAATGGATAGAAATACGTTTACAGGGTTATTCCTGATCATGATCATCCTGGTGGGATCGTTCTTTTTAATGAAGCCATCGGACGCGGATATCAAAAAAGAGCAGGAGCGCAATCACCTTGACTCAATGAAAAAGGCCGGTTTAATAAAACCTGCCGCGGCTGCCGCCAAATTTGATACTACTAAAAAAACGGTTGTTACCGATTCGGCGATATTAAAAACGCCATTCGGCGCGGCAACTGCCGGTGTTGATGAACTGGCAACTTTAGAGAACCGCGACCTGCGCGTAAAGATCAGCGCTAAAGGCGGCCGCATCTACTCGGTTGAGTTAAAGGACCAGAAGACTTTCGATAAGAAGCCGCTGATCCTTTTCCAGGGTAATGGCAACCAGTTTGGCTTAAATTTTAAAGCCGGCGATAAAACCATCAATACCAACAATTACTACTTTAAAGCCAGCGCGCCAAGCGTAGTAGTTGCCGATAAAGATTCGGCATCGCTTACCATGCGCTTAAGCTATAGCCCTACGCAATACATCGATTACGTGTACAGCATAAAAGGTGTTAGCAACAAGGTTGACCTGGTAATTAAGCCTACCGGTTTGGATAACGTGATGGGCAACACCCTAAACCTGCAATGGAGCGCCAACCTGCAAAAGCAGGAAAAGGACATGAAGCTGGAGCGCCAGTATTCGACCGTGTACTACAAGAACGCCGATAATGATGTTTACAACCTGAGCACCAGTTCTGACGAGCAGAAAACTATTAGCGATAAAAAACTGCAATGGTTCTCGTTCAAACAGCACTTCTTCTCTAACGTGATCATCTCTAAGCAGGGTTTCAGCAATGCAAACCTTTCAGTAGCTACCGATGCCGCCGATACCAGCATTGTAAAAGCCATGAAGGCCGATGTGGTGCTGAACAAGGACAACACAGGCAACTACCCGCTGGAGTTTTACTTTGGCCCTAACCGCTTCTCTACCCTGCAACTGCAAGGCTACGACCTTGAAAAACAGGTTGACCTGGGCTGGGGACCGTTAAAATACATCAACCGCTTCGCGGTGTTACCGGTGTTTTCGTTCTTCGATAAGTTTAACTGGAACTATGGTATCATCATCCTGCTGTTAACGCTGATATTGAAATTGGTGTTATCGCCACTTACCTACAAATCGTACCTGTCGATGGCTAAAATGCGTGTGCTGAAGCCGGAAATGGACGAGATAAAAGCCAAGGTTGGCGAAGACAACCCTACCCTGCTGCAACAGGAATACCTGAAGCTGTACAAAAAAGCCGGCGTTAACCCGCTGGGGGGCTGTTTACCATTGCTGATCCAAATGCCGATCGTGATCGCGTTCTTCCGCTTTTTCCCAAGCTTGTTCGAGCTGCGTGGTCAAAGCTTCCTATGGATGCACGATCTTTCTACCTACGATTCGGTTATAAAATTTGGCACCAGCATCCCGGTACTGGGCGATCACATCAGCGCGATGTGTTTACTGATGACCATCAGTACGCTGATCTACACCTATTTCAATAACCAGATCTCGGGCGCAACCGGGCAGATGAAATACATAGGCTACATTACCCCTATCATCTTCTTCGGCGCGCTGAATGGTTATCCATCAGGTCTGAATTATTACTACTTCCTGGCCAACATGATGACCTTCCTGCAGCAGTATCTCATCAAATTTATGGTTGATGACAAAAAGATCCATGCCCAGATACAGGAAAACAAAAAGAAGCCCGAAGAGAAAAAGAAAAAATCAGGCTTTAGCGCCCGCATGGAAGAAATGATGCGCCAGCAACAAGCAGCGGCAGCTAAAAAGGGCAAATAACTAAACAAGCTTTTAGCTAAAAAATGCCACGACGATCGTCGTGGCATTTTTTGTTTGTGTAATTTGTATATTCGGTGAACCTGCCATTCAATATCATGAAAACAAAGCTACTAACCATTTGCATCTTGCTAAACACGATACTGTGCTTTGGCAACCCAAGTTTTAAATGCACTATTAAAGGCGCCATTATAAACCGGAACAGCAAGGTATTGTACCTCACAAAAGCGTCTGACGCGCGTGATGCCAACAGGCAGGTCATCGATATAAAAGATAATGCTTTTGAATACACATTTGATGTTACTGAAACAGAAGCTTATCAATTGATCTTTAAAGACGAGATAGACCATGGCTCGTGGCACCCGGTTATCTTTTTCCCTGTAGGGGGCGGTATATCGTTTAAAATTTACGATATGGAAAACTCGGGAAAGAACGAGGTTACCGGAGGAAAACTGAATAAAGAGCTTTATAATTTCTTATCGATGCAGAAAACCACATTCGATCCTGAATATAAAGTACTAAAGGATAAAGAGGATATTCTGACAAAGAACCACGAATATCGAAGCGCTGCATATGATAGTGTAATAGCTGCGCTAAGCAATAAATCACATGACAAGGTAGACAGATCGGTATATCTTAAACTGGCAGAATTGCGTAAAACAGGTGATGAATACACACCAAAAGGTAAATTACTATCGCTGGAAAGTAAGGCCATTGCCCGCAGGGTGAATAAATGGAAATATGCGTATATCAATAAGAACCTCAACGAGTTTTCTTATTATTTGATGTTACAGGATGCTTTTTATTCGAAAGACAGGCCGGATGTTGCGGAAGAAATGAACAAAGCGTACCCTGCTTATGCCGCTAAATTCCCTCAGCATAGTTACACAAAAATTATTGGCAACGAGTTGAACAGTCTTTTTAAGATCAAAGTAGGCCAGCAAATAATGGATCTTACAGCTTCCGATCTTTCAGGCAGATCATATCAGTTATCCGAATTATCTAAAGGCAAAATAACACTGATCGACCTTTGGGGATCATGGTGCGGGCCCTGCATTTCGGCCACGCGTACCATGTTACCTATTTATTACGAGTTTAAAGATAAAGGCTTTACCCTGGTTGGTATAGCCCGCGAATTTAAAAGCACCAATGACCTTGCCAATGCCCTTAAGCGCGAAAAATACCCCTGGATAAATTTGGTAGAGATGGATGATAAAAATGAGATATGGAATAAATTCGGCATCAGTAACGGGGCAGGTATGATGGTGTTGGTGGACAAGGATGGCAAGATAATAGCCATAAACCCCACCGATGCCGAGGTGAAAAAAGCGATAATAGAACGGATATAATAGCAATAACGACCTGTAAAAAATGACCACGTATTACAAAGAATATGTGATAGAGGTGGTACATGACCAGCGATACACCTTTGGTTCGGCTGATAACATAAATAACTATAAATTTCAATACGATGCATCTGGTACCTGGTATGGATCACAGCATGGTATAAGGATAAACAAGGACGATACTGAACTATCCAGTGCAATTGTTGCTTGCACCGCTGGTGCAACTACAATACATAAACATTCTTTTTTAATTGGTGATGAAAATATCTTCATCTGTTGTGCAAACCATGTTTTCGCATTGAAAATCCCCGAACTCACTCTTTCATGGCAATTAAAAGCAGATTCGGCAACTTGTTTTGCTATATATCCATTTAAAAACGATATGCTGGTACATGGCGAACTTGAAATAAGCCGTATCGATTTTAATGGTAATATCAAATGGCAGTTCGGTGCGCGGGATATATTTGCAACCCCGGATGGAGAAAGTTCCTTTGAAATAATGGACGATAGGATCTATTTAAAAGACTTTGAGCACAATATCTATATTTTAGATGAAAACGGAATTGAAACTAATCTTTAATTAACTAACCTCCGATCACCAAAAATAACTAACTTTGTTAGCAATGTACGCGATTGTAGATATAGAGACCACCGGCGGCCACGCCAGCGCCAACGGAATAACCGAGGTGGCTATCTGTATTCATGATGGTATGCAGGTTACGCACCGCTACGAAACGTTGGTTAATCCCGGGCGTGACATCCCGGTTTATATACGTGCCCTAACCGGCATTAGTAATGAGATGGTGCAGGGTGCCCCCTACTTTGGGCAAGTGGCGCACGAGATTTACCAGTTACTGCATGATAAGATCTTCGTGGCGCATAATGTCAATTTTGATTATTCTTTCCTGCGCTATCACCTGTCGGCTTCGGGGTATGATCTCAACTGCAATAAGCTTTGTACCGTTCGCCTTGGGCGTAAAATATTGCCGGGGCTGCCCTCCTATAGTTTGGGCAAATTGTGCCATCATTTAGGTATCGCCAATGCCAGTCGCCACCGCGCGGGGGGCGATGCCGATGCTACCGCAGAGTTGTTTGGCTTGCTGTTGCGCAGCGATACCAATAAGCATATCCTGGCATCGCTTAAACACAACAGCAAGGAGCAGAACCTGCCGCCGCATTTGCCTAAAAACGTAATTGAATCGCTGCCGCTGATGCCGGGCGTATATTATTTTCACGATCAAAAGGGTAAGGTGATTTACGTAGGCAAGGCCGTAAACATTAAAAAACGGGTACGCAGCCATTTCAGCGGGAATAATCCTAACCAGCAACGGCAGGAGTTTTTGCGCAATATCCACCACATTACCTACCAGGAATGCGGAACCGAACTGATGTCGCTGGCGATGGAAGCGGTAGAGATCAAACGCTTGTGGCCAAAATACAACCGCTCGCTTAAACGCTTTGAGCATCGCTTTGGCCTGTATACCTATAAAGATCAGCGCGGCTACCTGCGCCTGGCGGTGGATAAGCACCGCAAATATGCCGATGCCGTGCATAACTGCAAATCGCTTTTGGAAGGTTACGGTATCCTTAACCAGTTGATAGAAGAGTTTGAGTTATGCCCCAAGCTATGCTTCATCCAAAAAAATAATGATACCTGCACCGGCAGCCTGAAGGAACAATGCGCCTGCGAGGGTGTGGAGGACGCCGAAGCCTACAATCAAAAGGTGGATAACGCCATCAACAGCTTAAAGGAGCAGCTGCCTACCTTTGCCCTGCGCGATAAAGGCCGCAACTACGATGAGCAAAGCTGTATGCTGATAGAGAACGGCCGCTTTTACGGCATGGGCTATATCACCAACGATTTCCAGGTAGATAATTTCGAAGCGCTGAAAGCGCTTCTTTTACCCTACCCTGATAATGGTTATATCCGCAACCTGGTGCTGGCCCATGTAGAACGTTACCCGGCTAAGAAGCTGGATTTGGTGTGGGAGATGGCTGGGGTTTAGTGGTGATTTAACCACAAAGACACAGAGAAAAAAACACAGAGTACACAGCGTTTTGTTATTTTTAACCAGATAGCTAAACAAGAAAACGCTGTGTACTCTGTGTTTTTTTCTGTGGTTAAAAATCTACTACTATAAGCCGGTTAAAAAAATCTACCTTTGCGGCACCAATTTAAAATTTATGAAGGAAGTAGTTATTGTTGCGGCTACCCGTACGCCTATCGGCAGCTTCGGGGGTTCGCTGGCATCGTTAAGCGCCACACAACTGGGCGCAGTAGTAATAAAAAGCGTTGTTGAAAAGGCTGGTTTAAAGCCAGAACAGGTGCAGGAGGTGTATTTCGGCAACGTGATGTCGGCCAATTTGGGCCAGGCGCCGGCTACCCAGGCAGCCAAATTTGCCGGTCTGCCCGACTTGCCCGCCACTACCATCAACAAAGTTTGTGCATCGGGAATGAAGGCCGTGATGCTGGCCGCGCAAAGTATTGCCTTAGGTCAGCAGGATATTGTTGTGGCCGGTGGCATGGAGAGCATGAGCAATGTGCCCTACTATTTGGATAAAGCCCGTACCGGTTACCGTTTAGGTCATGGTCAGATTACAGATGGCCTGGTTAAAGATGGCCTTTGGGATGTATATAATGATTACCACATGGGTTCGGCAGCTGAATTGTGTGCTGTTGATTGCAATATCAGCCGCGAAGAGCAGGACGCATTCGCCATCGAATCGTACAAACGTTCGCAGCAGGCTATCGCCGATGGCAAATTTGCTGCTGAGATAACCCCGGTTGAAATAAAAGACCGTAAAGGTGAGGTTACCTTTTTCAGTACCGACGAAGAAGCCGCTGCTGTAAAGTTTGATAAGATCCCAACCCTTAAACCGGTATTTAAAAAGGATGGTACAGTTACCGCCGCCAATGCATCAACCCTGAATGATGGCGCTGCCGCTTTAGTTTTAATGAGCCGCGAAAGGGCCGATGCAATGGGTATTAAACCTATTGCCCGTGTTGTTGCTTATGCCGATGCGCAGCAGGCGCCGGAATGGTTCACCACCGCGCCGTCGAAAGCCATCCCTTTAGCCTTGCATAATGCAACCCTAACTGCCGATGATATCGACTTCTTCGAGATCAACGAGGCTTTCTCGGTTGTGGCTCTCGCCAATAATCAACTATTAAAATTGGATCCGGCCAGGGTAAACGTTAATGGCGGTGCTGTTTCCTTAGGCCACCCGCTGGGTGCTTCGGGCGCGCGTATAATTGTGACTTTGGCACATGTACTTCAACAAAATAAAGGTAAATATGGCGTAGCGGGCATTTGCAACGGCGGCGGCGGCGCAAGCGCAATTGTTATCGAAAATTTGCGTTAATTGAAGTGATGAAAAAAACACTGCTGATACTTTTAATAGTCATAACGGCCAATGCCGCCTTCGCGCAGCAGGCATCGGTAAAACAGCTGAACATTTACCAGGATAGTTTGAAAAAACTGGGCCTGAAAATGATCAACGAGCCAATTGAACTGGAGCGCAAAAACGCTAATTACGCTTTTATTAAAACGCTGGTTAGCGCGCTGAAGATCAATAACTCATTCCTGTTTAAGTTCGATTCGTTAAAAACCATCAGCATTCTTAATTCGCCCGATAACAAGTTCCGCATTTTTAGCTGGTATGTAATGCACGATGACGGCAGTTACCGCTTTTACGGCAGCATACAAATGAACACCGGTGGCCCTTTGGTTTTGCATGGGCTGGAAGACTATTCGCCGCTGCAAACCAACCCTGAAGATTCGGTGGTAAATAACCGCAAGTGGTTTGGCGCGCAGTACTATAAGATCATCCCCGTTTATGCGCAAAAGCCTTACTATGTTTTATTGGGATGGAAAGGCAATACGGTAGAATCGACCAAAAAAGTGATCGAGGTTTTATCTTTTGTTGATAACAAACCACAGTTTGGCCTGCCCGTTTTTGATGGCAACAGCAAAACACGCAGGCGAGTGGTGTTTGAGTACACCCGCACAGTATCTATGCTGCTGCGATATGTGCCCGAGCAAAACCTTATCGTTTTCGATCATTTGGTACCACCAGATAAAAAGATGAAAGACAGACCACAAACTTTTGGGCCCGATCTGAGTTACGACGGCTATAAGCTGCAAAACGGGCACTGGCAATTTGTATCTAACCTGGATATGAAAAACATACCCGATGGCAAAGAGACTCAATTTAACGACCCAAAAAAATCGAAGGAACTTGATAAACAAGCCCTGCCGCCTGAGAAAATACAACAATAACACAGCATTTACCAATATTTATATTATCAACGGCAATTAATTCAGTATAAAATTCTGATTTAGAAGATTAATAGTATTTTAGGAAAATTTTTTAAGATTACATGACAAACGATACACTAACTGTTCCTGCAGAAAAGAAACCGCGTTACCCAAAAAGCGTCCCGTATATCATTGGTAATGAGGCCGCCGAGCGCTTCAGCTTTTATGGTATGCGCTCTATTTTGGTTACCTTTTTGGTGGCGCAATTTTACAACCCTACCGGCGATAAGGCATTAACAACCGTAGCCGAAGCTCATGCTAACGAGAGTACGCACTTTTTTGTAACGCTGGCCTATACGCTCCCGTTTGTGGGTGGTTTAGTTGCCGACTGGTTCACCGGCAAGTACAAATTGATCCTTTACATATCAATGGTGTATTGCTTTGGCCACTTATGCCTGGCTTTATTTGATAGCAATATCAATGGCTTTATCGCGGGTTTGGTTTTAGTTGCCATCGGCGCGGGCGGTATCAAATCCTGCGTATCGGCCAACGTAGGCGATCAGTTTGATGCCACCAATCAGGACCTGCTTTCAAAGGTATATGGCTGGTTCTACTTCAGTATTAACGCGGGTTCCATGTTTTCTACTATGCTTATTCCATGGGTGTATAAATATTATGGCGCGCAATGGGCTTTCGGTATCCCGGGCATCCTGATGGGTTTGGCTACGCTGATCTTCTTCCTAGGTCGTAAAAAATATGTGCGCGTTCCGCCTAAAGGCGTTAACAGAAATAATTTTGTGTTCATCTCGTTTTACGCTTTAACCCATATGAGCCAAAAGAAAGCAGGCCAGTCGTTATTAGATGTTGCCAAGGGTGAGTACGATCCGGAAAAAGTAGAGGGCGTAAAAGCGGTTTACCGTGTAATGGCTGTGTTCTTCTTCGCGCTGGCGTTTTGGGCCGTTTGGGATCAGTGCTTATCAGAGTGGGTATTGCAAGCTGCAAAAATGAACCTGTCTGTTAACCTGGGCTTCACCAAATTTGATGTGATAGCCGGACAGGTAAATACAGTAAACACTATCTTCCTGCTGATATTTATCCCAATATTCAATTATGGCATCTATCCTTTCTTCGATAAGATCGGCTTAAAAACCACTCCTTTAAGAAGATTAGGTGTTGGTTTGATATTAACGGCGCTTTCGTTTGTTATTATTGCCATGATACAGGCCAATATCGATCACGGCGGTTCGCCATCTATCTGGTGGCAAATCCTGGCTTACGCGGTACTTTCAGCTGCTGAAGTATTGGTGTCGATCACCGGTTTGCAGTATGCCTACACCCACTCGCCTGCTTCTATGAAGAGTACCATGTCGGGCATTTGGTTCCTGGTGGTGGCATTGGGTAATTTGATTACCGCCGCGGTTAACAACAACATCAAAAATCACGGTTATTTTGAAGCCCATTTGGCCGGTGCCAATTACTACTGGTTCTTTGTAGGGTTTATAGCTGTGTTTATTGTGTTGTTTATGTTCATAGCACCACGTTTAAAAGAACATAACTACATTGATGACGCTGAAAACGAAAACAAAGTAGTATCAGAAACAGAGAAACTGTAAAATAATTAATACTTAATGCATAAATGCCATTTAACTGTTAAAACAAGTTAAATGGCATTTATTATTTTTGCTTATTGCAATATTAGCTTTAGCTTCGCCTTTTTATTTACTAAACTACATTCTACAGGTGTCGGACAGCATTGTTATTATACCTACTTACAACGAAAAGGAAAATGTTGAGCGCATGATCCGTAAGGTGATGTCGCTCACTCCCGAATTTGACCTGCTGATCATTGACGATGGCTCACCAGATGGCACCGCCGCTATCGTTAAACAATTACAGACCGAATTTTCCGGAAGATTATTTATCGAAGAACGGACAGGCAAGCAAGGTTTAGGTACCGCCTATATACATGGTTTCCGCTGGTGCCTGGAACGCCAATACGAATACATTTTTGAAATGGACTGCGATTTCTCACACAACCCCGATGACCTGATCAGGTTGCGCGATGCGTGTGAGGATGGGGCCGATATGTCGGTAGGTTCACGCTATATAAAAGGAGTGAACGTAGTTAACTGGCCCATGAGCCGGGTGCTGATGAGTTATTTCGCATCGGTTTATGTGCGTTTTATTACAGGCCTTAATATCCAGGATTCTACCGCGGGTTTTGTTTGTTATAAGCGTAAGGTTTTACAAACCATCCAACTGCATAAGATAAAATTTGTGGGCTATGCCTTTCAGATAGAAATGAAGTATACCACTGTGAAACATGGATTTAACGTGGTAGAGATCCCTATTATTTTTACCGACCGCACAGTTGGTACATCCAAAATGTCAGGCGGTATCTTCTATGAAGCCTTTTTTGGCGTTATCCAGATGAAGATCAACAGCATTTTCAGGAAGTATCCTGAAGGATGATTTTAGTCGGAAAGTCCGTAAGACCGAAAGTCCGCAAGATAATGCTTGTTATTTGCACTCCGCTCTTTTGGACTTTCGGTCTTACGGACTTCCGGACTAAATAAATAATCCTATTTTTGTTATCCATGAATGAAAATTTGAATCCCGACCGTGAGCGACTATCATCAGCAGAGTATGATATAGAAAAAGTTTTACGGCCCCAGGCTTTCGAAGATTTTACCGGTCAGCATAAAATATTAGCCAATCTTAAGGTGTTTGTTCAGGCTGCCCGCCAACGTGGCGAAGCGCTTGACCATGTTTTACTGCACGGCCCTCCGGGATTGGGTAAAACCACCCTGTCGCACATCATCGCCAACGAAATGGGCGTAGGCATCAAGATCACCTCAGGACCCGTGCTGGACAAACCCGGCGATCTGGCCGGCCTGCTTACCAACCTTGAAACCGGCGATATCCTTTTTATTGATGAGATACACCGCTTAAGTCCGCTGGTAGAAGAATACTTGTATTCGGCTATGGAGGATTTTAAGATAGATATTATGCTGGAAAGTGGCCCCAACGCCCGCTCGGTGCAATTATCCTTAAATCCGTTTACGCTGGTTGGTGCCACTACCCGCTCCGGTTTGTTGACCGCCCCGCTGCGTGCCCGCTTTGGCATCAATTCTCGATTAGAGTATTACGATGCTAAGTTATTGACCACTATTTTGCTGCGGTCGGCATCGATACTGAAAACGCCCATCAGCGATGAGGGTGCTTATGAGATTGCCCGCCGCAGCCGTGGTACGCCACGTATTGCCAACGCGCTGTTACGCCGCACCCGCGATTTTGCCCAGATAAAGGGTAACGGCACTATCGACACCGAAATAGCTCAATATGCGCTGAACGCGTTGAATGTAGACGAGCATGGCCTGGATGAGATGGACAATAAGATCCTGACAACCATCATCGAGAAGTTTAAGGGCGGGCCTGTCGGATTGAAGACCATAGCGACCGCCGTTGGTGAAGATGAGGGCACCATTGAAGAAGTTTACGAGCCATTTTTGATACAGGAAGGCTTCCTGATGCGTACATCGCGCGGACGGGAAGCTACTGAACATGCCTATAAACACTTAGGCCTGTTTAAACCCGGCGCAAGCCAAACCTTGTTTTAGCATTTACTTAACTATTATATTTACTGACTAATACATCCATTGAGATGAGAAAAACATTATTGACGATGCTTTTTGCCGGAGCGGCGATCGCTTCGCAAGCGCAAATGGTTAACAAGGTTATTGATCCGGTAGAATATGCCAACCCGCTGATGGGTTCGGCATCAAAGCCCGATCTGTCTAACGGTAACACCTACCCTGCTGTAGCTGTGCCCTGGGGCATGAATTTCTGGACGCCGCAAACCGGCAAAATGGGTAACGGCTGGGCCTATACCTACGATGCCGACAAGCTGAAGGGCTTCAAACAAACCCACCAGCCATCGCCGTGGATGAATGATTACGGTCAGTTTTGTATTATGCCGGCTACCGGTGGCATCAAGCTTTCGGAGAACGCGCGGGCCAGCTGGTTCAGTCATAAAGCCGAGGTATCTAAGCCTTATTATTACAGCGTTTACCTTGCCGATCATGATATCACTACCGAAATGACCGCCACCGAACGTGCGGCGCAATTCCGGTTCACTTATCCCAAAAGTGATAATTCGACCATCGTTATCGATGCCTTAGACCGCGGATCGTATATCAAGATCATCCCGGCCGAAAACAAGATCATCGGGTATACCAAAAAATATGCCCGCAGCAGGTTAACCAACTTTAAAAACTACTTTGTTATTTATGTAGATAAGCCGTTTACGCTGGCCAGCGCCTGGAAGGATTCGATAATTGTGAAAGACTCCTTAGAATTAACGGCTAACCACGTAGGCGCGGTTATCGGCTTTAAAACGCGCAAGGGCGAAACGGTGAACATGCGTGTGGCTTCATCGTTCATCAGCTTTGAGCAAGCTGAACTGAACCTAAAACGCGAGATCGGGAGCAACAGCTTCAACACCACCATGACCAACGCCAAAGCCACCTGGAATAAAACCCTGAGCCGCATACAGGTTGAGGGTGGTTCGGTAGATCAGGCACGCACTTTTTATAGCTGCCTGTACCGCATGCTGTTCTTCCCCAACAAGTTATATGAGATTGATGCGAACAACAAACCCGTGCACTGGAGCCCGTACACCGGCCAAACCTACCCGGGCTATATGTTTGCAGGGACCGGTTTTTGGGATACCTTCCGCGCGCTGTACCCATTCCTTAACCTGATGTATCCATCCATTAACAAGGAGATGCAAGAAGGTTTGATAAACGATTACAAAGAGGGCGGCTGGCTACCCGAGTGGAGCAGCCCGGGTTACGCGCCGATCATGATAGGTAACAACTCGGCATCCATCGTGTCCGACGCTTATATTAAGGGCGGTCGTGGCTATGATATCAACAAACTTTACGAGGCGCTTATACACGGTGCTAATGCCGTTGGCCCGGGCGGTACCGGCCGTACCGGTGTTGAATATTACAACACACTGGGTTATGTGCCTTATGATGTGAAGATCAATGAGAACGCCGCCCGTACGCTGGAATATGCTTATGATGATTTTACCATCTACCAATTAGGTAAAAAACTGGGCAAACCTGCGTCTGAAATTGAGATCTACAAAAAGCGCGCGATGAACTACAAAAACCTGTTCGACCCGCAGACAGGTTTAATGCGCGGTAAAAATAAGGATGGCAGCTTCCAGTCGCCGTTTAATCCGTTTAAATGGGGTGATGCCTTTACCGAGGGCAACAGCTGGCACTATAGCTGGAGCGTTTTCCACGATATCAACGGCCTTATCGGTTTAATGGGCGGCAAAAAGGCCTTTGTAAATAAACTGGATTCGGTGTTCACCCTGCCGCCGATATTTGACGACAGCTATTATGGCGATGTGATCCACGAGATCCGCGAGATGCAGATCATGAATATGGGCCAGTACGCGCATGGTAACCAGCCTATTCAGCATATGCTTTACCTGTATAACTATGCCGGCGCGCCATGGAAAACTCAATACTGGGTGCGCGAAGCCATGAACCGCCTGTACAAAGCTACCCCTGATGGCTATTGCGGCGACGAAGATAATGGCCAAACATCGGCTTGGTATGTATTCTCGGCTATGGGCTTCTACCCTGTTTGCCCGGCAACCGATCAGTATGTATTAGGCGCACCGCTGTTTAAGAAAGCGACGCTCAATTTAGAAAACGGCAAAAAAGTGGTGATCAATTCGCCAACTAACAGCGCCGGCAACCGCTATGTAAGCAGTCTGACCTATAACGGCAAACCTTACGATATGACCTGGCTAAGCCATTCGGCCCTGCAAAAAGGCGCGGTGATCGACATCAAAATGGCCCCGGTACCAAATAAGCAACGGGGTATTAAGGACAACGCGGTACCCTATTCATTATCTACCGAAAAGTAATCGCCATCAATTAAACAGGGTAAAAATTTATATGGGTTGTTTAAAACTTAAATTTTTATCCTGTTTAAATAAATTTATTTTAGCCTCTGTTTAATCACAATACCCGCATAATATGTTTAAAATATCCGTAAAGGCCGCTTTGGCCGGTTTATTATTTTCAGGCATGGTATCATCAGCTTCGGCGCAGGGAAATGCCGCTGCTATACTGGCCCGTAAACAAGTACCTATTTTATGCTATCACCAAATACGCGACTGGACCGCTAAAGATTCAAAAAATGCTAAGGACTATATCTGCCCTATCGGCGTTTTTAAAGCGCACATGAAAATGCTGGCCGATAGCGGTTATCATACCATCCTGCCCGATCAATTATACGCATATCTTACAACCGGCGCAGCTTTACCGAGCAAACCCATCATGCTAACGTTTGACGATACCGACCTGGACCAATTCACTATCGCCAATCCTGAGTTGAAGAAATACCACTTTAAAGCGGTTTATTTTGTGATGACCGTATCATTAGGCCGCCCGCATTACATGACGCCTGACATGGTCAAAAAACTATCTGACGAGGGTAACATCATCGGCAGCCATACCTGGGACCACCACATGGTTACCAAATACTCGCACAACTCGGTATTGAAGATCATCGGCAAAAATGGCAAGGTTACTACCAAGCCAACCGACGATTGGGTTACCCAAATTGATAAGCCAACCAAAAAGCTGGAAGAGATCACCGGTAAAAAACTGCAATACTTCGCCTATCCGTTCGGTTTGTGGAACAAGTCGGCTATTGCCGGTATCAAGGAGCATGGCTTTAAGGCGGCATTCTCATTGGCTGATAAACGCGACCCTCAGGATCCGCTGTTTACCATTCGCCGTATTATTACCAGCGGTTACTGGAGCCCCAAGACTTTGAGTACGAGTATCAGGCAGAGTTTTTAAGGCCTATTGCAATAGTTCGTCATCCTGAGCGGCAGCGAAGGATCCCCGATAAGCAGAGCGGAATTGCACAGCCGGGGATGTTTCGCTATCGCTCAACATGACGGGTAGATAATTATTCGGGACTTACGAAGTTTAAAAAACTTCGTAAGTCTTTTTTGTTTGGAGTAGAACCTGATCTTCAACCAACTAATCTCTAATCATTAAACCCTATCTTTGCACAATGCTTAACCGTGCCGAATACAGCAAACTAATAAAAGCCGAGGCCAAACGCCTGGGCTTTATGTTTTGCGGTATTGCCAGGGCTGGCTTTTTGGAGGACGAAGCCCCGCGCTTAGAGGCCTGGCTTAAAGCCGGCAGGCACGGCGAGATGCAGTACATGGAAAACTACTTTGATAAGCGCCTCGATCCGCGCCTGCTGGTTGATGGGGCAAAGTCAGTTATATCCATGGCTTTGAATTATTATACTGATGAAAAGCAAGCCGATCCATCGGCACCCAAAATATCTAAATATGCTTACGGTACCGATTATCATACCGTTATTAAAGACAAACTGAAGCAACTGCTGCAATTTATGCAGGATAATATAGGCGAGGTTGGCGGCAGGGCCTTTGTAGATTCGGCACCGGTGTTGGATAAGGCCTGGGCCAAAAAGGCTGGTTTAGGTTGGATAGGCAAAAACACCAATCTCATCAATCAACGTTCGGGCTCGTTCTTCTTCCTGGCCGAACTGATCGTAGATATTGACCTGGAATACGATATAGAACCCACCGCCGATCATTGCGGTACCTGCACCCGCTGTATCGACGCCTGCCCTACCGAGGCTATCGTGGCGCCTTATGTGGTTGATGGCAGCCGCTGTATCTCTTATCTCACCATCGAATTAAAAAACGAGTTACCACAGGAATTTAAAGGGCAAAACAACGACTGGATGTTCGGGTGCGATGTTTGCCAGGATGTTTGTCCATGGAACAAGTTCTCAGTATTGCATAACGAACCGGCTTTTAAACCCCATCCCGATCTGTTGGGCATCAGCAAAAAAGAATGGGAGGATATCACCGAAGAAACTTTTCAGAAGTTATTTAAAGGATCGGCGGTAAAGCGTACCAAATTTGCCGGATTAAAGCGTAATATTGATTTTATAAAATGATGTTACGCCTGCTCCTATTCGCACTGTTTATCCCCATCTGTATAAATGCCCAGGTTTTAAAAATAAGGGACAGAAGGCCTGACGCGTTGACTGGCAGCCAGTTCGCTCAGTCGGTAAGCGACACCGCGTTAAGTTTAAAGGATAGGGAGAACATTATCTACAAAGCCATCAAACAAGGCAATATCCCCAATTTTTACCGGAAGTTGGTATTAATAACCGATTCGATGAAGGTTAATTATCAGCGAATGGTGATCAGTTATTATGTGTTGCCCGATTATATTGCTATAGGTACCGATGCCGATTACTTTTATTGCCCGATGACGCCCGGCCTGGCGCAGCGTGTGGCCAATAAGTTAAAGTGCAGCCTGCCGACGAGACAACTCTCAGACACGATCTATCAGTATGCCCAAATTAAGCTTTCACCTTTGCCAATTCCGCCCACACAGGCAATGACAACGATGCCGATATTTATCAGGCACAACCAAATGGTACGGTCTCAATTGGATAGCTTGGGTAACAGGTATACACAAGGCAATTTAACGGCAGGTGATAAAAAGGATGTAATTATATCTAATCGCATCTACAACGACACCTCTGCTTATCATGTAGTTATATACGGCTGGCATAGGTTAAACGGCAAGGCTATACAGCTGGTGTATGCCAAACACTTAAACACCTGGGCCGATTACAGCCACGGCATACGCCTCATTCAGCGCGATGTTTGGGTGAACGGCAAAAAGATGGATATTCGGAAAGTACTTTCATCACCAACGCTCAACGTACTCCTCAGCGACGAGGGACCGATCAATAAACCTTACTATCCGGCTAAGAAATTCCTTAACCTTTTTTAAACTTATCCTTTAGCGCGGCCAGCATATCGTCGTTAACCGGTTTGGCCGGGGTGTCATCCTTACGTTTAAAAGGCTTTTGCTGATAGTTATTGTTATTCTTAAAATCCCTTACGGCTTCCTTTTTCTGCTGAACTTCGGCAGATGGCTTGGGTGGCTGCGCCGGGCGCGACTGGCGTTCGGCCTGGCGCTTGGTGTTCCAGCGGTTATAAATACCTTCCAGTTGCTTTTTGGTATATAAAGGAAAATCGCCCTGCATCATCCATGAGTAATAACTTGGTTCGATGCTGAACACCTCCTCTACCTTTTTACCTTTGTGCTTACCGAAGTTGAAGAGTTCGTTACCCTCTTCGTCGTAAACCATACGGCCGGCAAAATCAACTGTGCGGTTAAGGTTAGTGAACTTGTGCAATGCTTCCACATCACCTACAACCGGGATACTGCGTTTGCCTTGTTTATCTTCCCACTCCGTCAGTTCGTATTTTTCTATCTGCGCCAGCAAAACTTCCATGGTGGCACGGGTATCCGCCTCGGCCGAGTGGGCGTTTATAATATCCTTTTGGCAATAAAACTGGTAGGCGGCCTTCAATGTGCGCTGCTCCATCTGGTGGAAGATGTTTTGCACATCTACAAAATGGCGGTTATCTAAACTAAAATCAATCCCCGCACGCATAAACTCCTCCATCAGCATGGGGATATCAAACTTGTTTGAATTATATCCGGCAAGGTCGCTATCGCCAATAAATTCGGCTATTTCGGTACCTAAGGCCTTAAACAATTGCTCGTTCGCAATATGTTCATCATAAATGCCATGTATCAACGATGATTCCAGCGGGATGGGCATACCCGGGTTAACGCGCCAGGTTTTTACCTCTTCGCTGCCATCGGGGTGTAGCTTAATAACAGACAGTTCAACAATACGATCGGCACCTATATTAATTCCCGTTGCTTCGATATCGAAAAACGCGAGCGGTCTTTTTAGTTTTAATTTCATTCAGGCAGTAAATTCGATGGCAAAGGTCAGCAAAAGTATGCATAATACGGGTGTCTATTTTTCCCTTTTTTTTATTTTGATTAAACTAATTGATAACTTAATACCCGTTATTATATTAACCTTGATGAAAAAACCTTTACTATTATTACTCCTATTCACAGCCCCTTTTGTGCTTAAGGCACAGGATTTCCCATTTGGCCAATACAGTCTTGAGGAAATAAATATGCAGAAATATGCCAAAGACACATCAGCGCACGCGGTGGTGTTGAAAGAGTTTGGCAAGGCATGGATCAGCAGCGGCGAACACATCCCGCTGGTATTTGAATATCACAGCAAGATAAAAATATTCGACAATACCGCCTTTGCCCAGGGGACCATCGAAATACCCATTTATAAGATCGACAATAACAGCTACGAGGAAGTCAGCCAAATTGAAGCGGTAACCTATTACCAGGACGAAAGCGGGGCAGTACATAAAACCGAACTCGACCCGAAGCAGATCTTCCACGTTAAGGAGAACCGGTATTGGGATATCGTAAAATTCACCATGCCCAACCTGCGTAAGGGTAGCATTATCGAATACAAATATCATTTAGAAACGCCGCTGCGCTTTACGTTCAGGACCTGGCACTTCCAGTCTACCATACCCAAAATATATTCGGAGTACGAGGCGCATTTGCCGGCCATCTACAACTACAATGTATCGTTACGCGGCTCGCTCAAGCTCACCAAAAACCCAGCCGAGCTGGAAAGGGAGTGCTTTTCGCCGGGTGGCGGCATCAAGTGCGATTGTTCGAAGATCAACTATATTATGGCCGATATCCCGGCGTTTATCCCCGAGGATTATATGACCGCGCCGAAGAATTTCATGTCGGCCATTTATTTCGAAATGTCTGATTACACCGATTTAAATACCGGCGCGAAAATGCGGGTAACCAAAGATTGGAAAGATGTTGATTATGACATGAAGCACGACGAGAATTTTGGCAACCAGGTAAGGCGCACCGGGGCTATGAAGGATAAGATACAGGATGCAATAGCTGGTAAAAAAGACGACTTAGCCAAAGCGCAGGCGATTTATCAATTGGTGCAAAAAAACTTCAAATGGAATAAATTTTACGGCTGGGGCAGCGATGATGGTATAAAAAAGGCTTTTGAAAGCCACTCGGGCAGCGTGGCTGATATTAACTTATCGCTGATAGCCGCTTTAAATGCCGCCAATATCAACACAGAGGCGGTACTGCTGTCTACGCGTGATCATGGTGTGGTAAACAAGCTATATCCTGTGGAAAGCGACTTTAACTATGTGATAGCAAAAGCCAACATCGGCGATAAAAGCTACCTGTTGGATGCCACCGATCCGCTGCTGCCCTTTGGCCTGATCCCTATGGATTGTATTAACGACCAGGGCCGGGTGATGAATATGGATAAGCCATCGTACTGGATAGACCTGGTAGCGCCGGCCAAGAAAACAAGGACCTATGCATTTGATCTTACCCTGCAGGATAATGGTAAGATCAAGGGTACGATGATGAATTATTCGTTTGGTTACGAAGCCCTTGATAAACGCAGGGCCATTAAAAAATTCAACTCGGTTGATGAGTATGTAGAGAACCTGGATAACAAACTGAAGAAGATAAAGATCTTAAAATCGGAAATAATTGGCCTTGATAGTCTCGATAAGCCACTGTCCGAAAAATACGAGATCGAGATAGATGCTTATAGCGATCTGAACAACTCGCGTTTTTCTTTTAATCCATTCATTGTGGACCGTGTTGGCGAGAATCCATTCAAGCTGCAGGAACGTAATTACCCGGTAGACAGGGGTGCCATGTACGATGATAAATTTATCTTAACACTGCACCTCCCCAAGGATTTTGAGGTGGAAACCATGCCGCAAAATGTGGCGCTGTCTATGCCATTAAGTGGTGGCCGCTTTATTGTGTCGTACGAGAAACTGGAGGATGGCTTAACATTTTCGCATAGCACCCAGTTTAATCGCTCTATTTATTCGCCCAGTGAGTATCCTTACCTGAAGGAAATTTTCAATAAGATCATCCAGGCTGAGAACACCGAAGTTATTTTGAAGAAGAAATAGATGAGAGCCTTTTTGTTATTAGCAGGCGCATGCCTGTATTTTATTTCGGCACGGGCGCAGCAAAATTATGATGCATCACTTATCCCCCAGCCACTGCTGGCTTACTCAAGCGCGGTGATCCGTTATAGCGACCAGGAGATTGAGGTAAAGGATCTGGATAATACGATCTATCATATCAAAGAGGCCATTACCATCCTTAACAAAAATGGCGACCAGCATGCCGAAATTGGCGTTTGGCACAATAAAAGCTGTACCATCAGGTATATTAAAGGCGCGGTTTATAATTCGGCCGGCAAACTAACAGGCAAATTTGCCGAAAAGGATTTCGAGGATGCCAGCGCTGCCAGCAACTCCTCGCTGTTTGAAGATTCCCGTGTGAAGCATTACCAGCCTGCTGTTATTGATTATCCGTACACAGTTGAGTACGAATATGAGGTACGATCGAAACAAACCCTTAACTTTTACGATTGGGAGCCCAACCCAGGCACCGGCGTATCGGTAGAGAAAAGCTATTTCTCGTTTACCGCCAAGCCCGGTTTTAAGATCAATTATAAAGAGATCAACAGCCCTAACCCTGTTGAAATAAGCACCAACAAAGAGGGGCTTAAAACCTATGCCTGGCATTTGGGCAATTTAAAATCGGTTAAGTACGAGCCTTATAGTCCAGATGCATCCAAATACCTGACCATGGTAAAGATAGCGCCGGAGAAATTCAGCTATGAGGGTATCGGCGGTTCGTTCACCAACTGGCAGGAACTGGGCAAATGGATCTACGATAAGCTATTGTTAAACCGTGATAAGTTACCGGATGAGACCGTGGCAAACATGAAGCAACTGACGGCCGGCATTACCGACCCCAAACTAAAGGCGAAAAAGATATACGAATACATGCAGCAAAAAACCCGCTATGTAAGCATACAAGTGGGCATTGGCGGGTACCAACCCTTTTTAGCTTCGGATGTAGATCAGTCAAGTTATGGCGATTGCAAGGCTTTAGTAAATTACACGCATGCGCTGTTGAAGGCGGTAGATATCGAATCGTGGTATTGCGTGGTAAAATCAGGCTCGAAAAAGAAAAGCTTTATGACTGATTTTGCCAGCATGGACCAGGGAGACCATGTGATACTATGCGTGCCTTTTAAAAGCGATACTACCTGGCTGGAGTGCACCAGCCAAACTATCCCGTTTGGTTTTTTAGGTGATTTTACCGATGACCGCTGGGTATTGGCCTGTACGCCCAACGGCGGCAAATTGATGCATACGCCAAAATATACAGCCGCGGCAAACATTACCAGCCGCAAAGCCGATCTGAATATCGACGCGGCGGGCGAGCTTTCGGGTACCATGATCACCAAATTTGGCGGTACGGATTATGATGTCCGCGACAGCTTTATCGACGAGGCCTATACCGAACAGTTAAAAGGCATCAAGGCAGCCTACCCTATCAGTAATCTCGATATCGAAAAATTGGAATTCACCAAAGCCAAAAGTACCGAAGCTGTAACTACCGAGAACATTAAACTAAAAGCCCGGGAATTTGCCTCGCTTAATTCGGGGAAGTATTATTTTAAGGTTAACCTGGCCAATCGCATAAACCACGTACCCGATGAAGTGCGCAATCGCAATACCGATGTTTATATTAACCGCGGGTATGTGGAGGAAGACGAGATCAGCTATACCTTGCCCGTCGGTTACCATTCGGATAAATCGCTGTTAAATAAGAGCATTGAAAAGCCTTTTGGCAAGTATACGGTGAGCATGCAGGTGAACGGACAGCACCTGGTGTACAAAAGGCATTTACAAATGAACGATGGCACTTACAGTAAGGATAACTACCAGGATCTGGTTGATTTTTACCAGGCCGTAGCCGATGCGGATAGCTATACGGTAGCTTTGGTTAAAAATAACTGAAGATAACTATGCCCAATATAATGCCCACCACCATTACAATATAAAGCAGTAATTCGTTTTGGGCGAAGCGCTTGTATTTGGTCCAGAAGGAATAATCTTCTTTTTTGTTAGCCATTGTGCAAAAATATTAAATTAGGAACTATGAATTTAGAAGAAGAACAGGAAATTAAAAAAGAGTTTCAGTTAGAGCGGGTTATACTTTTTAGCGACGCCGTTTTTGCCATCATTATTACTATTATGGTGATTGAGCTGAAGTTTCCCGAAACCATAAAGGAAATGAAGCTCCACAGCCCAGAGCTGCATCACGCGATTGCCGAGGTGGTGTTGAAATTTACCGGTTACCTGGTTAGCTTTTTTATAGTTGCCCGCTTTTGGATGACGCATTTGAAGATCTTCAGCTTCCTGAAGGATTATAACAACAAATTGCTGATGCTGAACCTTGCCTTCTTGTTCTGCGTGTCGTTATTTCCGTTTGGCGTAACTTTAATCACCGGTACTTTTAAGCCAGGTTCGGTGCAATATGGCTGGGGGATGACCACTTATATCACCATCTTCTTTGCAGGTACGTTGACTCAATCCCTGCTGATCAGGTACCTGGTTTTAAATAAAAATACGCTATGCGTAGCCCCCGACAAAATTGAGAATGAACTACGATGGAAATCGACAAAGTTTATGATCGGCTCACTTGGCTTTTTCTTCCTTGTGCTGATATTAGCTAATTACTTCGAGTTACCACCGCTTTTGTATATATATATTATGGCGTTTTTTGGTGTAGTGAATGGTGTAGTGGTAAGGAAACTTTACCCTAACGAAGCAACAAGCGATAGCAAGCCGGTGATTCTTAGAATATTCTCCAGAAAAAAAGCATCCCCAAAAGCCTGATGGCCCCGGGGATGCTTTAGATATCATTCCGTTTCGATTATTCGGTTGGGGTCGAATCTAACTCATCAGCAATATCCATTGGCGATTTTTCCTTTTTAACGATCGCGGCAGAGATCAAGCTTACGATGACACCTGAAATAGCTGATCCTACAGCCGCGCCGAAAGCGCCGAAGATAGCACCGTATTTTGTGCCCATTGCCGTAGCTTTTTCAATCTGTTCATCGCTCATACCCGCTTCAACATACTTATCATGCTGAGCCTCCATTGCCTGAACCAGCATATTTGGATTAATGAAGCCTAAATAGATGTACATAAAAACACCCAGTATCAGGCCGGCAAATAAGGCATACCTGAAACCGGCAGAAAAGGCCTCACCATAAGTAATAAAACCTTTTAGCTGCTGCTTGTACTCGGTTTGGGCAAGCACCAGGAAAGCGATAAATGGTATAAACGACACATATTTTATAGGCGACGTTTGATCGACATTTAAAAATTGGAAAGTGAACGTCAGTACAATAGATACCGCGGTGTAAATAAGCGCCCACTTTGTGGCCACTTTAGTGGAGTTAGGTTTTGGGTCAAATGGGTTCATTGTGGTTTTTATTTAAAGTTAATTAAAATTCCATACACTGCCATATCAAAATCCCTGGCCACCGCGTGCTGTGCCACCGCTTTTTCTGTTTCTTCGGATGCATCGATATGCTGAAAGAAAGCCATCATCGGGTAGAAAAGGGCTTTCAGTTCCGCGTCGGCCGGCAGCTTTTGGGCCACCTTAGTTATCTCGGCTAACGGACTTTCCATTAAGATCTGGTTTTCGATAACCGGTTCGTAAATGCTGTATTCATCCTGAAACTCGTCATCATCAACCAGTAAAAACTCTTTCAGGTAATCTTCCAGTTCGGGTTCGATCTCTTCATCGATACATTCGGTAAGGTATAACAGCAGGTTCAGCAATTCGGTGCCTCTATCCAGCGTTTCTTCTTCGATGGCCTCCCATTCCGGGCTTTCCAGGTAGTCATCTTCCAGCTTAATAGCATCAGCGCTAAAGAAGTTGATCATCAACAGATCAAAGAACACTTCGCGAAGTTCCTCCAATTTGGGCTCGTTATCAAATACTTCGTCCAGGTCGTCCACCTTGTCCATAAAGGGCTTATCGGTAGAAAAAACAGCGATCAGCTTATCTGTGGCGGGTACCGCGTTATAGCTGCCATACTTGGTAAAAGCGCTCAGCGCTGCTCCAATGGAGGTCTGTATCTTTGGATCGATCATGTTTTTATTAAGATTTAAATACCTGATTATTGTTACAAGTCAACAATACTTTTCCCGTTAAGGTTTGCCCCATAAACGGCGAATTGTACGATCTTGACATATTGCCTTCTTTGTTATACGCCCACTCGCTTGCAGTATCTGCGATTACAAGGTTAGCTTTTTGCCCCTCGTTTATAACCGCAGCTTCAATTCCTAATATTTGGCGTGGAGCGACAGCCATTTTCTGTACGATCTTCTCATAAGCAAGTCCGGATCGCAATATGGTAGACAATGCTGTTTGCAGCGAGATCATACCATATTCGGCTATTTCAAACTCTACATCTTTAAACTCTACTTCGTGCGGGGTGTGTTGGGATACGATAGCGTCTATGGTATCGTCATTTAGCCCGGCTATCAGCGCATCCACATCACTTTGGGTACGCAGGGGTGGCTTTACCTTATACTGGCTATCGAAACCAACCAGGGCTTCATCGGTAAGGGTTAAGTGGTGAGCGGCAACATCGCAGGTTACCTTTAAGCCCTTCTTCTTCGCTTCGCCGATCAGTTCGGCCGAGCGTTTTGTCGATATCGTACTGAAATGTATGGGCGAACCGGTGTACTCTGCCAGGTAAAGATCACGGGCTATCATCAGTTCCTCGGCCAGCGACGGGATGCCCTTCATGCCCAACAGGGTGCTTACTTCACCTTCATGTACCTTGGCTTTTCCAGCTATGGCGGTATCCTCCGGGTACGAGAATACCAGGCCGTCAAAACCCTGCGCATATAGCAGCGCGCGTTCCATCAGGCCGGCATCCTGCACGGGGCGGTTACCATCTGTAAAAGCTTTCGCGCCGCTCAGGTGCATATCATACATTTCGGCCAAATCCTTGCCCTCGCGCTTTTGCGAAATTGTACCCAGCGGATAAACATCAACCAGATTGTTTTTGGCTTTGTTTACCAAATATTCCACCTCAGTTTTTGAATGTACGGCATTGGCATTGGGCATCAGCGCCAGCCCGGTGAAACCACCTGCGGCAGCGGCCCTGGTGCCGGTTTCCAGATCTTCTTTAGTTTCTTTGCCCAGTTCGCCGATGTTGCAATTCAGGTCGAAAAAGCCGGGAGAAACATATTTGCCGGTCCCATCAAACTTTTCATGATCGCTGGTGATACCCGCGGCTATCTGTTTGATGACGCCATTTTCAATTAAAATATCGGCTTTTTGTTGATGGAACGGAGAATTGGGATCGATAATAGTGGCAGAAGTGATAAGCAAATTCATAGTTGTTGCTTTATGATACAAAGGTACGCATTATACCTGAACTGTGGCGCGCTGCACATCAACTTTGTAAAAACGCACCAGTAATATCTCGGCGGCAATAAATACCAGCGCCAAAATTATGCAAAGTTTCCATAATTGCAGGCCAAGGCTCACACTGCTTAACTCCGACCGTAAGGAGGGTGTCGCACCATTAATAAAATTACCTTTCGGGGCCATGGTCTTCAATTCGGCTTCGGTTAGGTAACTCAGATCCGATTCTTTACGGTTATCATTAAAAGCGATGACGCTCAGCACACTATCCTTTTTACGCAATTCGTAATTACCGGTTTCTTTTAATTGGTCCGACACGAACAACAGCGTGCTTCCCTCCTGTTGCCGGGCATCGGGAATGATGCTGGTATTACCCTTAACCAGCTTCAATATTTGCTTTTCGTTTAGCTGAATGGTCGGCGCTTCGATGGTTTCATCCTGCCCGAGGGTGTAAAATAAAGGCTGATCGTGCCCGCTTAATAATGCTATCCTGAACATCATGGGCAACAGCATGGCATGGCGCGGCAGATTGCTAAAATCTTCATTCAGCGGAACAGCGCACACATATACCTGCCCACGGCCACTTTTATATGATGCGAAAAATGGCTGGTTACCATTCAACTGCATCAGGTTCTCGCTGATGCCACGGGTGGATGTATTTAGCTGGTAATATTTTTTAACCACGGGCAGATCGGGGTTATCGGGCAATTGCTCAAACACGTTTTTAAACACATGGCTTTGCACATTAATGCCCGAAACCTTAGTCGGTTCGTTCATCAGCTTTTCGGGATAAGCAGCGTTCAGGGGTTGAAGCAGTGCCTGGTAGGTCTTCACATCCTCATCCGGCGATTGGAATACCATCAGCGAGCCACCTTTATCTACATAAGTTTTTAACTGTTGGGTTAACCCGGCTGAAATGGCTTTGATATCACTTAAAACGATCAGCGGATAGCTGTTCATGGCCGCGTAATCTACATTACCGTCCTGCACGTTATTCACCACAAAAAACTGATCGGTAGCGAAAGCGGCCTTTAAATATGGGTTAACAGTGCCGCCGTTTATCAGCAAGACCGGCATCTGACTTTTCACATTAAAGGTGAAATAGAACTGGTTATCAAAGGTTACCGGGTTATCCTGCAATTGTAATTCGCCTAATTGCCATCCGGCCTTCAAGCCCGAGAACGAAAGCGTATCATTCTGCACCGCGCGCGGGCCAAGGCTAAAACTACCCAAAGCTTTTTGTTCTTTATTAATGCTCAATTTCAACGGAATACGCTCGGCTTTTTCATCGGCGTAGTTATGCAGGCGTACAATCAGTTTTTCATTTTCATCCGGACGATGCACCGCGCTTAACAGCCAAACCGAATCGATAGCAATATTGGGCAATTTATTGGCTTTCAATTGCACCAGGTTTAACGATACGGCCGAATCTACCTTTAGCGCATGCTGCTTGCCCATATTGGCCTGGTAATCGGAAAGGATGTATATGGATGATGTAGCCGATTGCGTTTTGATGAGGCTTTGCTGCCGGTCTATCACTTGTTGCAGGCTGCGGCTTTGCGGACTGATCTTTACGGCATCAACCGCGTCGTCAAACTCATCGCGACTCAAAAGGCGTTGATGTTTCCCCTCAAAATCCTGTGTGAGCAGTTGAAAACGATCGTTTATACCGTAGTTAGCAGCTATTTCTTTAGCATGATGTTTGGCTTCATCTAACAGCGAACCCTCCTTGCTTAGGGTTTGCATGGAGTAAGAATTATCTACAAAAATGCTTACGATCTGCTGTTTGCTTACCACAGCGGCCTGGTTTGCAGGGATAAACGGCTTGGCAAAAGCAAAAACTAAAAACAATACCGATAGTAATCGCGCGGCCAGTATCAGGCGCTCCTTTAAATTACGGCGCGATGCTTGCTGCTCCTGCAATTCCTTAAGAAACTGCACATTGCTGAAGTAAACCTTTTGGTAACGGCGGAAATTGAACAAATGCACAATTACAGGAATGGCCAGGGCCGCTAAAGCAAACAGGAAAGCCGGGTATAAGAAGTGCATAGCGCTTTTTAATAGATATAAGAGCCAAGATAATTTTTTAAAATGGCTTTTGATAATTTAAGCGCTCATGTCACAAATATTTTTCAGAAATTCTTACGACATCAGCCATTACATCATCAAAGGTGTAATTAATATAGTTTACACCGTAAGCAACTTTATATTAACGAGCATTATTAGCACGCACATTAAGATACTGCTTAGTTTATTAGCCATAAATATCATAAGTAATCCCGCGGTATTAAATATGCGAAAATCACTTATTTACAGGCTTTAAGCACGGCTGCATATATTTAATTATATTAGTGCCACCTTATGCGCATTATTAAACTGATCGTCCTTGCCACCTTGCTTTTTTTAACTGTTCCTGGTCGCGGCCAGGCACCGTGTCGTTTGCTATTGTGGTGATAAATGACAAATCGCAGCCCGTAGATGGCGCTACCGTGAAGCTATTAAAGGATAACCAGGTCATCAAGGGCGTAGCCGCCAATGCCAGGGGGATGGCCTTGTTTGAAAACCTGCAAAACGGTAATTACACATTCCTTATAAGTCATACAGGCTATAAACCACAAACCACTAAAGTTTACCGGTTACCATCAGGCCAAAAGCGTGACACCATCAGGCTACAGCCGTTAAATACCATGTTGCAGGAAGTGAGCGTAGTTACCCGCAACCCGCCCATTCAACATAAAGATGGTAAGGTGGTACTGGATGTTGAGGCGTCGGTTACCAATACCGGTTTAAGTGTGTTGGAGATATTGGAGAAATCGCCGGGTGTAATTGTTGATAAGAATGGCGGCATCAGCCTACAAGGTAAATCGGGCGTGATGGTAATGATTGACGATAAACCTACCTACCTATCCGGCTCGGACCTGAATGATATGCTGAACGGCATGAATTCGACACAGGTGGCGCAGATAGAGCTGATCACTAACCCAACCGCCAAGTACGATGCCAGCGGCAATGCCGGTATCATCAACATTAAAACCAAGAAGAACAAACAGGTTGGCTTCAACGGCTCGTTCACTACGGCCGAAGGACAGGGCGTTTACCCCAAAAGCAACAACAGCCTGGTGCTGAACTACCGCGTGGGCAAGGTGAACACCTTTTTTAACTATACCTTAGGCTACGTAAAATACCTGACAGATATTTATGCCTACCGCAGGTATTATAACAACAGCAACACTGTTACAGCTATTTTAGATCAGCCATCGTACTTTGCAGGCAAGCTGTTTAACAACACCATAAAAACCGGGCTCGATTATTATATCACCCCAAAAACAACCATAGGCATAGCGCTTACCGGCAGCACCAATACCCGTAATGGCAATAACACGGCCACCGCCACCTGGCTAAATAGCGGCGGCGGTGTGGATTCGGCCATTGCCACTACTAATAAAAACGACAATACCTTTAAAAACGGCCTCATTAACCTGAATGCCCGGCATACCATATCGGCTACGCAGGACCTGTCTGCCGACCTTGACCTGCTACGCTACAGCATAGGTGCCAACCAGGATTACAATAATCACCTGCTGGCACCGGGCGGCTATAACCAGTTATCACAATCTGAAATTCCAACGACCATCAATATCACATCGGGTAAGATCGATTATACACTGAAGCAGAACAGCAACACTACGCTGCAATTTGGCGCCAAGGCCTCGCACAGCAGTACCGATAACTCAGCCGATTACCAAAACTTTACCGGCGGCACCTGGACGGTTGACAACAACCGCAGCAACCATTTTATTTACAGCGAGAACGTGAGCGCAGCCTACGCGTCATGGGATAAAAAGAAGGGGAAATTCAGCGGGCAGTTTGGCTTGCGGTACGAGTATACCAGCTACCATGCACACCAGTTGGGTAATGCCATACAAAAAGATTCGGCATTTTCGCGTAAGTACGGCAGCCTGTTCCCCAGCGGTTATTTGAGTTATCAGGCCGATACCGCTAATAATTTTACGCTGACCGTCGGTCGGCGCATAGACCGTCCTGCCTTTCAAAAGCTGAACCCGTTTTACCAGATCATTAATAAGTATACTTACCAAACCGGTAACGCCTACATCCTGCCGCAATACAGCCTTAATTTTGAACTGAGCCATCAATACAAAAACTGGCTGACCAACACCGTATCGTTTGCCGATATCTCTGATTATTTTTCGCAGATATTTTTAGAAGATGCCACCAAGGGCATATTACTTTACACCCAGGGTAACGTGGGGCATGCTTATAACTTCGGGCTGTCGAGCATGATTATCGCTTCGCCGGCCCACTGGTGGTCGTTTACATGGCAGGCGGTTTATAACCACAAGCAAATGAAGGGTTTTAACGGGAACAACTACACGACCACCATCGATCAGCTAAACCTTAACCTGAATAACCAGCTCACCTTATCCAAAACCTATACCGCCGAAGTATCGGGCAATTACACCACCAAAATGCGGGTGGATCTGCAAGAACTGGTTTATCCATCAGGACAGTTATCACTAGGTATTTCCCGGCCGGTAATGCAAAAGAAGGGGACTTTGAGATTGACTGCGCGCGATGTTTTCTACACTGTAGCTTACGAAGGATTAACCACCTTCCCCAACGCCACCGAATACTTTAAACTGACAAGGGACACAAGGGTGGTAACCCTATCGTTCACCTATCGCTTCGGCAAGGCTTATAAGGCCTCCAAGCGATCGGATGGCAGCGCGGGTGATGTGATACAGCGTGTGGGGAATGGGTCATAGTTAGGTGGACTGTCAGTCTGAGCTTGTCGAAGACTGTGCGCGATAGGCTTGCCCACCATGGTTTGACAGGCTCACCATAACATCCCGTGACCGACAGACGCAATTAAACGATAAAACTATTCAGCTAACCAATTCTTAAACTCCGTTACCGAACTGAACATCCATTCGGGATTTAAGGGCAGCAGTTCCTCGGCATTTGTTGTGCTGGCCCAGGTTACCGCGGCTATGGGGATGCCTACCTCCTTGCAATATTTTATATCGCTTGGCGCATCGCCTACATACAGGCATTCCGCAGCCGGCATATTCAATTTTGCGAGCACGCGGCGGATGCCATTTATCTTATCAGGCCCCTCCGGCTTGCCGGTTTCCAAAACTTCGAAGTATTGCGCCAACCCGAATTGCTGAAGCGATAACCTTGTACTGTGGATACCTTTACCGGTTACCATGGCCAACCGAACGCCATTAGCCCTCAAATATTTCAGCAGACCGGCAATACCCGGGAATGGAGCTGGGCACATATGGTGCATATCAGCATAGTGTTGCAGATAAGCCTGCACGCCTGCTTCCTCTTGCGTGGGGATCAGTCTACGGATAGTTCCTTCTTCAGACGGGCCAAAAGTAGCGATGATCTCCTTATCGCTTATCTCCTTTCCAAGTAATGGCTCAACACTTTTTTTAAAAGCGGCGATACAAAGCGGAAGTGTATCGGCTAAGGTGCCGTCCAAATCAAAAATAATGGTGTTAAATTTCATGCTTACAGGGCGGCCATTTTAAGTAGTTGCTGATATACCTTTTCGGTAGGCAGGCCAACTACATTGGTGTACGAACCGTTGATACGTTCGATAGCGGTTACGCCTATCCACTCCTGGATACCGTAAGATCCGGCCTTATCCATCGGCTTGTATTTCTCCACGTAATTAACGATCTCAGCATCGGTTAACTTACGGAAGAACACTTCGGATACATCAAAGAATTTATTGACGTGGCCCTTATACATCAAACAAACGCCGGTCACCACGCGGTGCACCCTGCCCGATAATAGCTTCAACATCTCCACAGCATGTTCGGGAGTTTCGGGTTTACCCAGTATCAGGCCATCAATTTCTACAATAGTGTCGGCGGTAATGACAATTTCATCACCGGCTTCTTCGTCAAAAGCTAAAGCTTTCTTTTCGGCAATGTAAACAGCAATTTCGGTTGGGGTGAGACCATCGGGATAGCTTTCATCAACGTCCTTCAGTACAATGCGGAAATCTACGTCCATTTGCGTCAGGAGTTCCTGCCGGCGTGGTGATTTTGATGCGAGAATGATTTTAGTCATTGGTCAGTTGTCATTAGTCCGGAAGTCGGAGAGACCGGAAGTCCGGAAGATCTTATTGGGATTGATTTGCTACCTAAAACCATCTTTCGGACTTACCGACTTCCGGTCTTGCGGATTTTCTCACCAGCTATACGCTTCGGCATTAAGCCATTTGCCCTGCACCTTCAGCACTTTTTCAATCACATCGCGTACGCAGCCCTTACCGCCTGCAATAGGCGAAATATAGGTGCTGATGGCTTTGATATCTTCAACAGCGTCGGCCGGGCAAACAGGCAGGCCAACTTGCTGCATTATTTTCAAATCGGGAATATCATCCCCCATAAACATAACCGTTTGCAGGTCGATTTGATTGGCAGACAAATAATCGTTCAGTGTAGCTACCTTATCTTTACAGCCAATAAAAACATCGTTGATTCCAAGTCCGTTCAGGCGGATGCGGATGCTTTCAGAACCGGCGCCGGATATAGCGCATACCCTATAACCGCATTTCACAGCCAGTTGCAGGGCATAGCCATCCTTAATATTGTATTGGCGCATGCGCTCGCCGCTATCAGATACAAACACACCGCCATCCGTCAGCACGCCATCCACATCAAAAACAAATGTGGTGATGGTGTGAAGCTGTTGGAGAAATGGTTTGTCTGATCTCACCAGGAATATTATTGGTTATCGCGCCATTCGTATACCCAGGCGCTTTGGATCTGCTCCAGGTGGCCTTCGTTCGATTCTTCGCGGGTGCCTTTAAAATTGGGCAGGCTCAATACCCACTCCAGCAGGTCGGTGAAGCGGATGCGGTATATTTTCGATTCGCTAAAATCATCACCAAACTTTTCATAAAGCCCCATGGCAATGTCTTCATAGTCATTCCAGTGGATGGGTAACGCGAATTTGTCTTGTATCATTTTAAGGTTGTAAGATGTACTTATTTAAAAACTGTAAGCGGCTGTTAATGGCCCATAAAATCCGACTGATCCGGGATAGTGATCTCGATATCGCCGTCGATCAGTACACACTGGCAACCCAGGCGACTGTTGATGCGGGGGTTAACCGCGCGGTCGATAAAGTCCTCTTCCTTGTCAGATATTTCCTGGATATTGTCCTCGCCCTTGTTTACGTAAACGTGGCAGGTGCTGCAACCGCAAACGCCGCCACAGTTATGCTGTAGTTCTATACCGTTCTCCAGGCAAATATCCAGCACCGATTCGCCCTCGGCACCCGGTAGTTCCACCGATTCGTGGTCCTTTTCCTCAAAGTTTATTTTAACTTTAAAAATATTCATCAAAGCAAAAGTAATAAAATTACGCTTTGCCGTTAGTGCCTTTGTCCATTTTGATAATACCCTGACTAAGCAATTGATAAATCTGCTGTAACATGGGCTGGTTTTGCAGCATTTCCAGGTGCCTGTTCATGGTTGTTTCGTCGTTACGTACTGCAGGGCCGGTTTGCACCGCGGCGGGTAATTGCTGTTGTACCTTATCGGCAGTTTCCAAAATCAGCGGCTTCAGCATGTCAAATTCCAAGTGGTTATCTGCCAGTAGCCCTTGTGCTATGCTGTACAGATAATTGGGGAAATTGCAGGCAAAAACGGCCGCCAAATGCAGCACCCTGCGCTGGGCTGAATTAACCGGGTAAACGTTGTTGCTTACGGTTTGGGCCAGTTCGGTAATGATCTTAAAAATATTTTCGTTAGCACCCTCAAGGCAAAGCGGCACATTCCAAAAGTTAAGTTCCTTAGTACGGCTGAAGGTTTGCAGCGGATAAAATACGCCTGCTTTTACATTGTACTTCAACAGCACACTGATATCTGTACTGCCTGATGTATGCAGGATCAGCTTATCATGTGCTGCCAATTGTTGCGCGATACCCTCAATAACATCATCCTTTACCGAAATAATGAAAGCTTCGGTATTGGGGTTAATTTGTTGCAGATCGTCAATAGCTTCGGCTTTGATATGATAGGCCAATAATGCGGCATTTTGCAAATTTGGACTATAAACCTGTACTATTTGGTGGCCCGCATTTTTAAATGCCGCGCCTAAATGTGTGGCCACGTTGCCCGATCCGATAAGGGTGATACGCATATGTTAACAGAAAGCTTCAAATTTCGTATAAAATGGTTTGAAAACATTGAGATATAAATTATATATATTTATATCACCAAATTATAAACTATACGGATGCGCTATTTCCGACTGATTTTTGTTGCCATACTTTTTTTGGTAACTATTACCACTGTTATACTCGGCGGCCTTTATTTATACCGGAATACCGAGAAAAAAACTTTATCTGCCGCCGAACGGCAACATGTGCCGGGTAGCTTTATTAAGCTGAAGGATGGCTTTACCCATTATCAGCTTGCAGGCCCCGATACTGGTAAAGTAGTGGTTTTATTATCGGGCTTTAGTGTGCCATACTATATCTGGGACGGCACTTTTGAGTACCTGGCCCGCCATGGTTACCGGGTTTTACGATACGATTATTATGGTCGCGGTTACTCAGACAGGCCCAACAGTGTTTATAACAAGGCCTTTTACTTTAACCAGATCAACCAATTAATAAGCGCCTTGCATTTAAAAACGCCGTTTCATTTGGCGGGCATATCTTTTGGCGGCCGCCTGGCTACCGATTTCACCTCGCAATACCCGGCATTGGTAGATAAAGTAATACTCCTTGACCCCGGCTACCATGAAATGGAACCCGATAAACCACAGGCTGTAACCCGCTATTACGAAACCATACACCCGCGCGAACGCGCAGAGGTGCAAATGGCCGATTTTAAATATCCCGAACGACATCCCGACTGGATAGCTAAATACAAAGTACAAATGCAGTATAAAGGCTTTATTAATGCATTGATATCAACCATGTACAATTACCAGTGCGATGGCCGGGCAAGCAATTTACGTTTGAATAACCAACACAAGCCTGTATTATTAATTTGGGGGCGTGAGGATACCACCGATCCGTTTAGCTATAGCGATTCGATACGCACGGTATTGAATGCTCAGTTTTTCCCTGTTGACGATGCAGGCCATTTGCCATCGGTTGAGCAGCCTGGTATAGTGAATAAACGGATACTGGCTTTTTTGCAAGCTAAATAATTTGCTTTAGTTTAGATCTATACGCTCCGACCAGTTTAAGCCGCCGGCAAGGTCCACATTGCTAAATTCGATATGGATAACACGCCGCTTTTGCTGATTGGTGGTACGGTTTGACGCGTGTAGCAACAATGGCGACATAACCATCACACCGCCTGCTTTTACCTTGCAAATGTGCTCCTGCTCCATTGTCCAGTCGATGGTTTCGGGGCGATAAATTCCTTTCAGATGAGAGCCAGGAACAACTTTTAACGCGCCGTTATACTGATCGGTATCATCTAAGTGAATGCGTATCGTAAAGTTTTTATGCAGGATATCCAGTGGTGGTTGTACTGCAAACTGATTTTGTTTAACTGTCCATGGCCCATAACCGGGAATATCGGCTTTTTTACATACAGAGATGGTCAGGTCCTGGTGATACGCTACAAACCAATTCGATAGGCCGGGCTTATCAAAATAAATGGATTTTGTAACGAAATAGCCGGAGCCGAATTCATTAATGATTGCCTTAAGCCTGTCGTTAAAGATCAACGGGAAAACTCCCGGCACTTCTTTTAAAAACTGGCGGATGGCAAACAGGTCGTCGCTTTTACGGAAGGTTGGCTTATCAGCATCGGCCTTATTGATACAGTTGATGATCTGTTCAACGTCGGCAGCGGTGTAAACATTGTTTATGATGGTAAAACCCTTATCCATTATAACCCCTCCCTACACCCTCCCCATGGGAGGGAATCGCACAGGCCTGGCTTCCATAAGCCCCTAAACTGTCTTCAACTCCTTATTCCTCCTGAATATCGACATCAGGAAGCCGATAACCATAATGATAGTACCCGACCAGAAGAAGTTGATATAAGGGAACGATATAGCACGCATTACAATATAGGGCTTCTTGCTTTCGGGTTGCTGGTAAACGGTTATCTCTATTTTACCTTCCTTAGGCAATATTTGCGATAGGCGCAGCTTCAGGCCAACATCATCAACCTTGCGGGCAAAATCGTAACCGTTGCTGCCCTTTATCATATAAACAGGCTCGGCCATATAGGTCTTTCCGTGCGATACAATTTCCAGGTCGGCACCGATGGCAACATCGTTACCGCTTAGTTTAATATCCTGCACGTGGGCGTTTTTGTTAAGCGCCTTCAATACCATAAAACCCTCCCTAAAGCGGATGGTATCCCCTACCTGTACAGCGTGTGCTACCGGCGCGTCGTAGTTTTTATCGTCATTAGCCTCACCCTCGTGCCCCATCGATTCTTCGCGCAGTTCATCATCATATTTAATGGGCGCCATGCTTACGTGGGTATACAAGTCGTGGAAAAGATAGTGCTTGGTATCCGGCGATGAAACCAAACCCATCTTGCGGTTAGCCTGCGAGTTTGGCTTCAGCACAAACTCTTCGGTAATTTTACCGCTCTTATCGCGTTTTTTGTAGTCAACCTTAAAATAGTGATTAGGTAACGAGATCGAGTCGCCGATGTAAGTTACCTCATACCCTCCCATTTGTACCGGTTGGTTCTTGTACATAATGATATTCTCGCGCGGATCGTTGGCTTTAGCAAACTCGGCGCTATACTGTTCACCCGTAGTATTTTCAGATACTACTTTGCTGGTACCGGCCGAGATCAACGCCCCGATAAGCAACAAACCAAAACCGATATGCGCCACTGCCGAACCGGCAAGTTTAAACTTTCCTTTGATGGCATCCGACAGTACTTTCGCGTTCGACATTACCGAATAAGTAGCAGTAAACATCAGCAGCATATATACTACGTGCAATTTATAAATACCCGTAATATAAATTATAATGGCACTGATTACCAATGAAGTTACCAGGTATATGCCCGATGTAATGAAGAAACGGGTGGTATCCGTCTTTTTATACTTCATAAACTGGGTAAAGCCCATAAACAATGCAATCACTACAGCGAAAGCGCCCTGGAATACGTTGTACAGCGTAACCTTATCATTTGGCGGCGCTATCTTGGTACCGAACATGGCATTCCAAACCGGTATCGAGGTCACGAACACCAATTGTAAACATGACAAGGCCAAAAACACCGAACCCACAAACATCCAAAACTCGCGCGAATAGGTTTCTTCTTCCTTTTGACTGATAGGCAATTCCTTCCAGCGGATAACGATCAGTACGATAGCTAAAAGCAGGAACAGCACTACATCGGCCACCAGGTGCCAAAACATGCCCGCGTCGGTAAAAGAGTGGACAGAGGTTTCGCCAAGGATACCGCTACGGGTAAGGAACGATGCATAAAGCACCAGCACAAAGCTAATGAGTGTAAGGAACAGAGCGGTAAAATAAGCGTGGCCGGTATTTTTATACACGATCATTACGTGTACCGCGCCAATCAGCGTTAACCACGGGATCAGCGAGGCGTTCTCTACCGGGTCCCAAGCCCAGAAGCCGCCGAAGTTAAGCGACTCGTAAGCCCAGAACGAACCCATGATAATGCCGGTACCCAACACCATCACCGCGAACAGGGCGTATGAAATGGCCGGGTTTACCCAGTCTTTATATTTCTTTTGCCAAAGGCCGGCTATGGCGTAAGCAAATGGCACCACCATCGACGCGAAACCCAGGAACAGGGTTGGCGGGTGTATCACCATCCAGTAGTTTTGCAGCAGCGGGTTCAGGCCGTTACCGTCTTTTATATAAGCCATATAATCGGGACGGCTGAATATTGGCGCGCCCTGCATCACATCGCGCAGCAAAATAAATGGCGAACTACCCACACGTGTGCCAAATAATTCGACACCGATAAGCATAGATGACAGCAACACCTGCGAAAGGGAAACGACGGTCATTACCGGCTTCTCCCACGATTTTGCCTTCCATATCAGCACATTCCCCAACACGGCCTGCCAAAAGGTCCACAGCCAAAAGCTGCCCTCCTGCCCTTCCCAGTAGCTGGAAATGATATAGTATACCGGCAGCGCGCGCGATGAATGCGCGTAGGCATAATGATATTCGAAAAGATGGTTGTAGATGATATAGAACAGGCAGACACCGATACCAATAACAGAAGCGGTATTGATCCAGTAGCCTAAACGCCCCAACCGCAACCAGGATTTATCGAGTTTATCGGTACTGGTTGCCGCGAAGTAGTAGCTGATGGCTGATAATAATGCGGCGCCAAAGGCCAAAATAATAAAGAACTGGCCTAAGTGGCCCGGCACAAGGTGTTCACCTTTAAAAGCTGTATCCATTAAGTGTTTATATGCTGGCCTGTTTAGCGTTGACCTCTGTTACTTCAATTTTATCCTGGGTGTATTTAGATGGGCACTTCATCAAGATCTTAGACGCGTGAAACTCGCTGCCCACCATCTTGCCGGTAAGCACCACCTGCTCCGAGCGTTCAAAATCCTGTGGTTTAGTGCCGGTGAAGATCACTTTGCACTCCTGCCCCTTATTGTCCTTCATGTAGAACGAGAAATAGTTGGCATCCTTGGTGGCATCGTAATATAATTCCTTTTGCTTATTCAGGTGGCCCACTACCTGCAGGGTAGCTTCACTTTTCTTAGCATCGTTAAACGAACCGTAAGTACTTGAACTTGAATAGGTACTGATGATAACCGCTATAGCGATAGCAATAACCACCAAACCAAATATTGAGCTTTTTTTCATTGTATTTTATTGGTTATGAAAAAGTGATGCAAAAATACAAAACGTTAAGCTAATAAAGGTTATTGCAAGGGATGTTTCTTATTTAGAATTGTTATTGATAAAGAACAACTGGTTGAGGTTTAAAAACTTCGACCAGTGCAAGCAATCTTGCGATATTTTACTTCATCACCAACTTCTGGCTTTCGATGGTATAATATCCTAAACATCCCTTTTTAACCGTAACGGACAGATATGGCATCTCGTAAAATATTAGCCCGATATTTTTGTCTACTTCGATACTTTTTTCAACGCGGTCGTATTCTACATCAACAGATGTATAGGGCCTACGCGATTTTAGGTGCCTCGACCTGTTAAAAATATTTAACTTAACGTTAGTAGGTTGCTCCGCCGAAAAGCTATTGATGAAAAAGAATCCCCCGGCAAATAAACTTCCCCAAAGAAATAATGTAAAACCGTATTCCTTAAACTTTATGCGAAAGAAAATAATACATAGTAAAGCGGGGATCAATCCTATACATAATATTGTTTGCCATTTAATAAACGTAGCATCATAAACGTTGTAGGTATAGAATAACGAAAGAAAACCCAGAACATATAAGCTGTTCTTAACGTAGTTTAAATTCTTTTCCTTCGCCGCTTTTATTCTTCGCTCATTTTTTTGACGGATATCCCGATTCATATTACTATTTACAGTGCTTAAATATAAGCCAAAAACAAAAAAGCCACCCTTTCGGATGGCTTTTTCAAGATCAGTTTTAGTTTAGTTATATATCACGGCCAAACACCAAGGTTTGAGTAAGATACAGCTATCTTGTTGATGGCGCCCACAAACGCGGCAGTACGCAAGGTATCAATTTTAGGTGTGGTCAGATAGGTTTCGCGGATCTCGTGGTACGAGCGGATCATCGTATCCTCTAAACCCGAGTTAACCAGTTCTAATTCTGATGCGCCTTTAACAATGGTAGCACGTTGCTGAGCGTTCAGCGATACGCCGGTGATACCTTCAACCATGTTCACCAGGTTCATATTCGAGTTTTCTTCAAAGCGTCTGTTCATACGGCCAAAGGCTACGTGCGACAGGTTTTTCAGCCACTCGAAGTACGATACGGTTACACCGCCGGCGTTGGCATACATATCCGGAACGATGATGCCCCCGTTTTCGTAAAATACTTTTTCAGCCTCAGGGGTGGTTGGGCCGTTAGCGCCCTCTACTATAATTTTTGCTTTAATGTTGCGGATGTTCTCGATAGTGATCTGGTTTTCCAGCGCGGCCGGTACCAGGATATCGCAAGGCTGCTCTAAACCTTCGCCCGAACGGGTGAATGATTGCGCACCGGGGTAGTTCAGTATTGAACCGGTAGTTTTACGGTGCTGGAATACCGCGTCGTAATCCAAACCATCAGCATTGTAAACAGCGCCTTCGTATTCGCACAGGCCAACAATGGTAGCGCCAAATTCGGCCAGGTATTTTGCAGAGTAGTAACCTACATTACCTAAACCCTGTACAATAACCTTTTTGCCTGCTAAACCGGCGGTTAAACCAATTTTTTCCATATCCTCGCCAAAGCTTACGCACTCGCGGGCGGCAATAGCCACACCACGGCCGGTAGCTTCGCGGCGGCCGGCAATACCATGTAAGGCCAGTGGTTTACCGGTAACTACGCCCATGGCATCCAGTTGGCCCGGGTTCATGGTAGCATAGGTATCGGCTATCCAGCTCATCTCGCGCTCGCCCGATCCATAATCAGGTGCAGGCACGTCGATGCTTGGGCCGATGAAATTCTTTTTAACAAGCTCTACCGTGTAACGGCGGGTAATGTTCTCCAACTCCTGTACGGTATAGTTTTTAGGGTTGATGCAGATACCACCTTTTGCACCGCCAAATGGCACATTCACAATGGCGCATTTGTAGGTCATCAGCGCGGCAAGCGCCATTACTTCGTCCTCGTTCACCATTTCGCTGTAGCGGATACCGCCTTTAGTTGGCGACTGGTGGTGCGAGTGCTCTACACGCCACGCGTCGATCACCTCGAAACCATTGCCCTTGCGGATAGGGAAGCGAAAGCGGTAAACGCTGTTGCAAGATTTGATCTGATCTAATAAGCCGGCATCGTGATTGGTAAATTGAGCCGCATAGTCGAAGTTTTTGCATACGTCGGCAAAGAAATGCCCGTCCTGCATAGCAGCTTTGTTGGTATTAGCCATAGTATTATGTAAATAATTGGTTTGAAAAAGTGTGCAAATGTGCGGTATTTTTATCCATAGTTGCAAATGCTTTAAGGGTTGGTGTTTTAATTACACATCATAACAAACAGCCCATAATCTATGTTTAAACGCAATAGGGCTATTTTTTCGCCTTATTAATTTTTTTCAAATTTCTCAATTTTCCTAAGCCTTTTGTCCATCGAAAATAAATAAAGGGCTAATCCAACAAAGATTATTACGATAATTGTAATTACTACATAAATTTTACCCGAGCTGCGGAAGGTATCATCCATACCCGGACCAGCCTGCTGAGCAAAGGCCGCGATGCCGCTTAAAAGGCACATCAACAAAAACACCAGTTTTTTCATTATAAATACTTATACAGATTCGTTCTTATATTCTATTATACGCATACGGTAGCGTAAGGTTGCTATCCACACCCCTAATAAACTCCAGCCGATGAATGCGGGGTACAGCACAAAGCGCATATTCTTATCCAGATCGTAGCTGTTAAAGCCAGGATTACCACCATTGCCGGGATGCAGCGAGTCGGTCATACGCGGCAGCACAAACAGGAGCACGATCATTATTGGGAACGCGAAGATGTTGTAGATAGCTGATATCTTGGCCCGCTTCTGCTCCTCATCTATCGAATTGCGCAGTACCAAATAGGCACAATACAGTAAAAAGGCAATGGCCGCGCTGTTTTGTTTAGGGTCGCCGCTCCAATATTCGCCCCAGGTGTATTTGGCCCAAAGCATACCGGTTAGCAAACCCAGCACATAAAACATCATGCCGGTGTTTACGCATTCAACCACCACCAGGTCGTCTTCTATCTTGCCCGATCGTAAATATTTAAGGCTGTAAATAACCGATATGGTAAATACCGAAAACATAGCCATCCACATGGGTACGTGGAAATACAGGTTGCGTATCGTTTCGTTAAGGATGTATTTGGCAGGCACAGGTATCAGTATCCCGGCTACCAACGTGTAAAGTACCAGTACAACAGCCAGCACTTTCCACCACGTTTTATAAATTATCGCCATTTTTTGATGAAGCAAAGTTAGGTATTAGATATGAGATGTTAGATATGAGATTTGAGATACAATGTGTACTTTACACTGATTTTATACGCCTGCCTGTCTCAAATCTCATATCTAACAGCTCACGTCTGAATCTTACAGCTTTTCCTTTAATACCAGTTCGCCCGGAACATAATCTACAGGCAGCAATTCGGCCACTTTATTTTTAGACCAGGTGCCTTCAAATAATGGCGGTGGTGTGGATATGATCGAACCATTCATATCAAACATTGAATATTGGGTATGCAGGGTAATAATGCTTACCTGGTAATTGGGCATATCCAGCGGGCGGTAAATATCGGCCATATATTCTTCCTCGCGCTTTTTGGTGTACATTACATACAAATGCTCGGGGAAGCCGATGACAAACACGCCGGGTTGTTCGGTAGCACGGGCAATGTCGGTTTCCTTTAAGGGCTGGCGGATCAGGTTCTCATCGTATTTAGGCAAATTATAAAGCCGCCGGTATTTATTTGCCGAGTCAATATTATTCTGTCCCCAAAAGTTTATCTTCTTCATCAGCATCTCCTGCTGCGGGCGGTTTGGGTTTGGCTTACGTTCCAGAATCATCACCGCGAAGCCATCTTCACTCAGCTTAGCGTTTTGCAGCGAACGGAAAAAGTGCATGTTCGATCCGTAATAGATATCGTTGCGCTTCTCCTCCCATTGCTTTTTTTGCGATACACTGCCCGGCAACTCGTTAAACAAGATCTTTCCCTCCCAGGATATGATATTATCGATACCATTGTAATTAAACTCCTTCAGCAAAAACTTCACCTTGTAGCCCAGCGCTTTATTCTCTATCTCGATAAACTCATCCGACCATGCCTCCAGCGATTGCTTTGCCTTATGATTTAAAAAACTAAGCGAATGCGGATTTAAGATCTTGCACTTCTTCGCGTTAGCCGATTCGCCTAAAAACAACTTCACAAACTGCTCGTAGTTGCGCTTCCAGTTCTCGGGCGTGGTGATCACCACCTCGTGCAATTGCGTGGTTTTAACAATCATTTCCACATCAACCCGCACCGGTTCCTTCGCGTCGCGCGGCACCATAATGGTTTTATTGAAATCTTCGAAGCCTACGGATGTCACCACCAACTCATACTGACCGGGTTTAAGCCCGCTAAGCGTAAAAGTACCGTCGTCGTTAGTTATTGTTCCGTATGATGAGTTGCTAAGGAAAACGCTGGCCTTGGCCATGGGGCTTTTATTATCCATGCGGATAACCTTACCGGTAATACTGCCGGTTTGGGCCAGCACCATCAGCGGGAACAGTAAAAATAACAGGGGTATATAAAAACGCATGGGTAAAAATAACGGTTATTTTAAATCCGTGTTATCTGTAACGATTATTTTCATTATCAGATCGTCATGCTGAGCGATAGCGAAGGATCCCAGACTAAGCAATTCCGTTTCTGCTTACCGGGGATCCTTCGCTATCGCTCAGGATGACGGTTTGGGTTAATCCCGCCACAAATAGGGAAACAGCAACAGCGATGTAGCTACCACAATAACATTAATAGCCACCAGTAAAATGATCTGCTCGTAATTAAAGCTGTTATCTATGCCATCCATGGCGTTTTTTGCCAGTTTGATCAGTACCAGTATAACCGGGATGATCACCGGGAAACTTAATATCGCCATTAACCCGCTGCTGTTGCCCGCCTTAGAGGCGATGGCCGATACCATGGTAAAAACCGTTGAAAAGCTGATGCTGCCCAGCAATACCGCTATAAAATAATAAACCGGGTTACCGATAGTATTATTAAAGAATAGCAGGTAGATAACAAGCGTAAGGATACTGATGATCAACATCAGCAGCCCGTTATAAATAGTTTTCGATAGGATAATGGCCCGGGCATCGGTGATGGCATAATAGTACAACATCCGGCCTTTGCTTTCCGTCGCGAAGCTTTTGGCGATGGCGTTTACCGCGGCGAAGAGCATGATGATCCAAAACAATACGTTCCATACTATCGGGTAACCCTCACTCTCCTTAAAGCCCGGACTCAGCTTAAACGATATATAGCACACAAACACCGTCGAAGCCACATACAGCAGCACGCTGTTAAAGGCATATTTCGACCGCCATTCTATCAGTATTTCCTTTTGCAGCAAGTGGCGTGTTTGTTTGATAAATCCCATTGGGCGCTAAATTAGTGATTAGTGATTAGTTAATCAGAGATTAGTTTTAATTGTGCTCTGGTGAGTTACTAATCACTGATTAACTAATCTCTGATTACTAATCACTACCTTAGCCCCATGCCCGTTATTTACCACACCACACCTATTGGCCTTGCCCGCATTGAAGACGAGGATGGCATGATCTGTTCGGTAACCGTGCACGAGATACCGGTCGATGACGCGACTGATACCTCACCGGCCATTAACGATGCGGCAAAACAGTTAGATGAATATTTCGCAGGTAAAAGAAAGATATTCGATTTCCCCTTTCAACAAAAGGGTACCGATTTTCAGCAGGAGGTTTGGAAGCATCTATTCCAGATCAGCTATGCCGAGACTATCAGTTATGCTACCTTATCCAAACGGATGAATAACCCGTTAGCCATCCGCGCCATCGCGTCGGCCAATGGCCGAAACAGCATGTGGATAGTGGTTCCCTGCCACCGCGTCATCGGATCAGACGGCAGCCTTACCGGTTATGCAGGCGGCCTGTGGCGCAAACAATACCTGCTTGAACTGGAAGCCCGCGTACAAGGCGTAGGGCAAACGAGTTTGTTTTAGGTTAGTGATTAGTTAATTAACCCAAGTTGCGGGTTAACAAAACAGACGATTTAACCACAAAGCGCACAAAGATATGCCCGATGTTGAAGCACAAAGTTCACAGAGGCTTTGATAATCAAAAGAAAAAGAGAGACCACAAAGCTTTGTTGCCCTTAAAAAAACTTAAATCTGCTGATTGATTTGCTCTTTGTGACCTTTGTGTCAATCGATTTTGCAAATCTTTGTGCACTTTGTGGTTAAATAACCCGCAACTTAAGTTAATAAGTGATCAGAGATTAGCAGATATTTGGATACTAATGTCTGATTAACTGATCATTAATCACTACTTAAGTAGCTTCAATATCTTCTCATGCAATTCATACGGCATAAAAGGCTTGGCCAGCACATCATTCATACCGGCAGATATGGCCTGCTGTTGCTCATGATCGTAGGAGGCGGCTGATAACGAGATAATAGGAACGCTACGCTTCGGCTCCTCAAAATCAACACGGATGGTTTTGGCAGTTTGGTAACCGCTCATTTCGGGCATGTGGGTATCCATAAGCACCACGTCGTAATCGTTTTCTTTTAGTTTGTCCAATGCTTTGCGGCCATTGTCAACCATATCAACGCTAACGTTCCACTCCTTTAATATCTTCGATAGCATAAACTGGTTCACCAGGTTATCTTCTACCACTAAAACGCTTATATTCTCTTTAAACGGCGCTAATACCCGCGGCACATCGCGCACAGTTGCTTTTTCCTTTGGTTGGTCTACCACTTCGTACCAGTTAGTAAAATTAAATACGCTACCCTTGCCCACCTGGCTGCTCACCGTCAGGTCGCCGCCTTTTAACTCAATTAGTTTCTTTACAATTGTTAGCCCCAGGCCCGTTCCGCCATATTTAGCGGTCGTATCGTCTTCGGCCTGTTCAAACGATTCGAATATGGTAGCGATCTTGTCCGACGCGATACCGATACCGGTATCTTCTATACTAAATTTAAGCTTTACCTTATTGTTATGCTTTTGCATTACCGTAACCTTCAGCTTCACGTGCCCCCTGTCGGTAAACTTAATGGCATTGCTCAGCAGGTTCATCAGTATCTGGTTCAAACGCAGCGAATCTACCTGTATGTATTGGGGCGCATCCTCGGCTATTTCCAGTAAAAACTCAATATTGTGTTCATCGGCTTTAAACTTCAGCAAATCGTAAACAGCCTTTACAATAGCGCGCAGGTTATTTGGCGTGCGTACAATGCTGAATTTACCGGCCTCTATCTTCGAGATATCCAGCACATCATTTATCACCCCTAAAAGCGACTGTGAGGATGTTTCCAGCAGATCGAGCATACTTTTTTGCTGCTCATCGATATTGGTTTTACGCAGCAGGTTGGTGATACCGATGATACCGTTTACCGGGGTACGTAATTCATGACTCATGTTGGCCAAAAAAGTCTCTTTCACTTTTTTGCCGTACTCGGCCGCTTCTTTCGATTTGATCAGTTGCTCCTGGAAACTTTTTTGCGGGGAGATATCGCTGATATTGAGGAAAATAGTTTTGTTACGGTACGACATCCGGCACTCAGCCCAGATCACACGCTTTTCAAAGGTTTCAAAGCGGTACTCAAAAACCGCAAATTGCAGGTTATCTTTTATGATCTCACCCAATTTTTTCCTGAACGGAACCTGATCTTCGTCAATTGCCAGATCCACCACGCCCCTGCCAATCACCTCATCGGGCTTAAAACCCATTATTTTTTCGATAGCGGGGTTTATGCTGGCAATGCGCAGGGTTTGCGCGTCGATAGCGCAAATCATATCGGCCGAGTTTTTTACAACAATGGCAAAATTCTGAAGCTCGATGTTCTTTTCCTTTATCTCGGCCTGGTTGCGGGCCAGTTGTATAAATGCATCAACCTTGGCCGATGTGATATACGGATCTAATGGTTTATACAGGTAATCTACCGCGCCGGTGCCTAAACCCTTTACAACGTATTTAGATTCTTTTGATATAGCGGTTACAAATATTACCAATATATCCTTTGTTTTGGGATTAGCTTTCAGCATCTCCACCAGTTCAAAGCCATCCATTTCGGGCATCTGAACGTCGACAAGCGCGATAGCAATGGGGTTCTCCCACGCGATCTTTAAAGCATCGTTGGGCGAGGTGGTTGAAAACATGCGGATGTCGTCGCGGTTCAATAAAGCCTCGAGGGCAATAATGTTCTCCTCGCGATCATCCACAATTAAAATATTAACAGGGGCCATGTGAATATTCCTAATGTGAGGTAAGGATTGAGCTATGTAAGTGTATTATATTTTTAATAATTCAAATATTTCATCGTTTGACAGGATATACCTGGCAGCACCTAAATGAATGGCTGATAGCGGCATTTCTGCCATGTCGGCTTCATCCGGATCCTGCACTATGGTTAAAGCTCCTGCAGTTTTTAGCTTCAGCAAGCCTTCGGCACCATCCTGGTTAGCACCTGATAATAGTATGGCCGTACATTGACTGCCATAAACATCGGCGGCACTTTCAAATGTTACATCTATCGATGGTTTTGAATACCACACCGCGTCTGAAACATCCAGGCTGAACACCTTTTCACTTTCTATCAGTACATGATAGTTAGCCGGCGCAATGTAAACGGTATTATTCCTGATCACATCTTTATCCGATATCTCCTTCAGCAACATACGACTATTTTCGGCAAACAGTTTTTCTATTTCGCTAAAAAAATTCTTTTTCCGGTGGATGACGATAATTACAGACTTGTTGAGGCTATCGGTAAAATTTTTAACAGCACGAAATATAGGTTTGAAAGACCCGGCGGAGCCGCCGATCAGCACAACCTGCGAGTTGTGCCAGCGTTGAACGATATCTTTATTAAGTGCCAATTTTTTGGTATATATTCTCTTTTTGGTCTATTACTTTAAACCGCTTCCTGAAAAAGTCCGACCGTATGGCCTCTTTACTGCCCAGGCACAGGAAACCCAGCGGGCACAGGCTTTTGTAAAACAGTTCCAGTATGCGCTCCTGCAACTCCGATTCGAAGTAAATAAACACGTTTCGGCAGCTGATGAGCTGAAACTCGTTAAACACCGTATCCGATATTAAATTATGTACCGAGAACAGCGTGTTTTGCTTATACTCGCTATGGATGCTGGCCGCATCGTACATAATGGTAAAATGATCGGTTATCGTGCCCGGCAAACCTGTAAACGAATAATTCTCGGCATAGGTTTTTATTTTGCGCAAACTATATATCCCCATGCGCGCTTCCTTAAGTACTTCGGTATTGATATCGGTGCCGTATATAAATGATTTTTGGCGCAAATTGGCTTCTTTCAATAAAATAGCCAGCGAGTAAACCTCTTCGCCCGACGAGCAGCCGGCGCTCCATATTTTTATATGCTGATATGACGACAGATAAGGCAGCACATGGTTGTTCAGCGATTTATAGAACGATGGATCGCGGAACATTTCGGTAACATTGACGGTGATCTCTTCCAAAAAATCCTGGAAGATCTGCTGATCGTTCACCAGCACATGCTTCAAATCGTAAAACGACAGTTTTTTAAACTGCATAATACGGGCCAGCCTGCGCTTCAGCGAGGCCTTGGTATACTGAGAAAAATCGAACCCATGCACCCGTTTTACCAGGTCAATAAGTTCGAGTAGTTGCGGCGTAGTTATGTTGCCGTAAGGGTTAGCATCATCCATATATTATTTTTCCAGCCACAATTGCATCAGGGATATCAGCCTGTCGATATCTACCGGTTTGGTGATATAATCACTGGCGCCGGCAGCAATGCATTTCTCCCGGTCGTCCCGCATTGCCTTTGCTGTTAATGCTATTACAGGCAGCTTAGCCCATTTGTTTTGCTTGCGGATATAACGTGTGGCTTCGTAGCCATCCATTTTTGGCATCATGATATCCATCAGCACAATATCTATATCACTATTTTCCTCTAATTTAGCTATGGCCTCTTCCCCATCGTTGGCTATTTCCACCACCAGATCAAAGGTTTGCAGGGCGCTTGTCAGCGCAAAGATATTACGCATATCATCATCAACCACCAGTACTTTTTTGCCTTTTAGTTTTTCCTTACCCTGCGATACCGGGCTTGGCCTGCCGCCTGCAGCCGGTGCCTGTTGCTGGGTACTGCTTATTTTATGCAGGAATAGGTTTACCTCATCTATCAGCCTGTCTGATGATTTGGTAGTTTTTACCACCATGGCATTGGCATACTGCATCAGCCTGTTTACCGATGTTTTATCCAGTTCCATCGCCGTATTTACGATCACTGGTAAGCCCGCGAATTTATCAACCGCCTTTATCTTATCTAAAAGGTCGAGCCCTGAGATATCGGGCAGGTTCAAATCCAGTATCACACACTGGTATTCGTGCTCATTCAGCATCTCAAATGCCGACGCGCCATCAAAAGCCTGGTCTACCGTGATGCCCTGCTTCTCCATCATCTGCTTCAAAGCTTCGCTTTGTGCTTTATGGTCCTCGATCAGCAATATTTGCTTAAATACAACCCCGCTCTGCTTTGTCATCTCTCCAAATAGTTTGTCAAGCGTACCGGTATCTATCGGCTTCTTCATAAAGCTGATGGCGCCTTCCCTGCGTACCCTATTGGCCGCAGCCTCGCCCGCCGACATTAAATGTACCGGTATTGACGATGTTTCACTCGCGCTCTTCAGTTCTTTCAGTATCTGCCAGCCATCCTTACCCGGCAACATAATATCCAGTATTACCGCGTCGGGCTGGTTCTCTTTAATGGTTTCAAAGGCATGTGTACCCTCGTTAATGGTAATAGCCCGGTAGCCGTGTTCTTTAGCATAATCCTTCAGGATCTCGGCAAAGTTTTTATCATCTTCTACGATCACCACTAAGGGCTCCTTGTTAGGGTCTCTGCGTTCTATCTGTGCCGCCGGTTTTAAAAATTCTTTCGATGGTACAAAGGTTTCGGCAGTTGGCAAGGCTTCTTCCTGGCCGGGATTAACTTCGGCTTCAAAAGGGATGGTCAACGTAAACTCGCTGCCTTTACCCGGCTCACTTGCTACCGAGATACGGCCGCCCAATAACGACGACAATTCGCGGCTGATGGATAAGCCCAGGCCCGTACCGCCGTATTTGCGGCTGGTTGAACCATCCGCCTGCTGGAACGCCTCGAAGATCAGTTTCTGTTTTTCAGGAGCTATACCAATACCGCTATCTTTTATAGTAAAGTTGATGGTTTTGGCCACAGCGCCCGGGGTAACGTTAATGGCTATCGAACCACCCTCAGGCGTAAACTTAAACGCGTTTGAAAGCATGTTCTTGATCACCTGCTCTACCCGCATCTTATCGGTAAATATCTTAGCCGGAACGTCGGTAACTGTATTTGTGAAGTTGATCTTTTTGTTGGCCGCCATTTCCGAGAACAGCATTTCCATATCATCAAGGATATCCTTCACGGCTATCTGGTCGTTCATGATCTCCAGCTTGCCCGATTCTATCTTCGACAGGTCGAGGATATCGTTGATCAGGGTCAGCAGGTCGTTACCGGCGTTAAATATCACACTGGCGTATTTGATCTGATCGTCCGACAGGTTATCGCTCTTGTTATCCTTCAGGATCCGCGCAAGCACCAGAATACTGTTCAGCGGTGTGCGTAATTCGTGGCTCATGTTGGCCAAAAACTCCGATTTGTATTTGCCGGTAGTTTCCAGCTCCTGCACCTTAACGTTGATAGACGCGCGGGCCTCTTCAATGGCCTGGTTCTTTTCTTCAAGCAGGCTGGCTTTTTCTTCCAGTTCAACATTAATGGTACGCAATTCCTCCTGCTGCACACGCAGTTCCTCTTCCGACGCCTGCAGCATTTCGGTTTTGTTCAGTAACTCTTCGTTGGTTACGCGCATTTCTTCCTGTTGCGCTTCCAGTTCCTCGGCCTGCTGTTGAGTTTCCTCAAACAGATCGTGCATAATGGTGCGGGCCTGCGCGGTATTGATAGCAATACCCATGGTATTTGCAACGGCAAGGATATAATCTTTAACGTTTGCCTGTAACTGGTTTTGGAAAGCGATCTCCACAACACCTTTCAATTTCCTATCGAAGAAGAACGGCACGATCATGATCTCGGCCAGTTCCTGGCTAATGATGGAAGTTTCCAGTCCCAGTTTATCATTAAGCGTACCCTGTATAACAGCCGGCTTCTGATCTTTTGCTACCTGACCCAACCAGCCTTCGGATAATGAGATGCGTTTTTTAACTACCGAAAGATCGTGGAAGGCGTAATAAGCATATAGATCTAACGCCTGTTCCTGCTCATTAAACAGGTATAGTGTACCGGTGATAGCGTTGGTATATTTACAAACCTCGGCCAGTATAGTTTCAGATAGTTCCTTTTCGCTTTGCTGGCCTTGCATTTTATCATTCAATTGGCTTGTGCCGGTCAGTTGCCAGTTTTTGGATTCGTTTTCAGCCAATACTGCTTCAAGCTGGGTATTAGCTACCCTTATCGTCTCCTCTGCTTTGCGCTGCTGGTTAAACGTTTTTTGGATAAAGATAAACAGCATGATGATGATGGCCAGGAACGCTGCCGAACCCATGAAAATAATTTTGATGGCGGCATCAGCTGCAGATTGGGTGCTGTTCTTTCTGTCGGTCATCAGCTTGCTCTCGGTCTTTTTTATCTCCGAAAGCACGCTGCGGATCATGTCCATATTTCGTTTTCCGTTCAAAAACATTTGGTTTTGAACCATGTACTCTAAGCCTTTGGAATCGCGGGTCTCGATATTTTCTTTTAAAATCGCCAATTCGCCGCTTACATATTTGGCAAGTGTATCTGTACGTTGTACCTGTGCAGGGTTATCCCTGATATACCCCTTCAGGTTACGCAAATTCTCGTTAATGGTGGGTAGTGCCTGGTTATAGGGCTCCAGGAACACTTTCCTTTCCGATGCGCAATACCCACGCATCCCTGTTTCGGCGTCAATTAAGTTTTGTAAAAGTTCGTCGGATGTATTGATCACCTGTTGGGTGTGCTCAACCATGCCCATGTCGCCCTCTAACTCTTTAATGCTGTTATTAGATAACAGGCCAACGGCAAATACCAATAGAATAGATATCGCAAACCCTAAAAGAACCTGATTACGAAAAGAGAATTTAAACATTTAACAGCGGTTTAATGATGTTGCTTTAAATACAAACGATGATAAAGATAGCTTATACTTATCGCAAATTAAGTATTTATACAAGTTGCTGTCAAATCAGTTTTGTTTTTGTTGATTATTTGAAGCTGTGTTACTTCGTTTAGTTGTATAAATTCCGGCTATTGCCAAAACAGGCCCGGCAAATAATAAATACCATCCCCACTTAAGCCGGATCTGCCGGGTTAAAAACCGCGCTACCGAACCAAAGGGAATAAACGTAAAGAAATGATGTACCTGGAATTGCACACCCGCATAAAATATTACGATCAACAATAGCGAAGCCCATGCGCATAATTTAGCGATGCCCCGCTGACGCAATACGATCCCCAAAATGCCGATGACACCTACCAGCAAAAGCGTAATACCGAAGGCCTGCTTCAGATCGTAAATATCCATAGCCGGGAAGATCCCGAAAGGCTTGATGAGCGGGCAATAGGTAGCGGCTATCAACAGGATAAAACCGGCTAACGAAAGAAATGATCTGTTTGGCATAACAAAGCTGTTATGCCAAATATAATCACAAATAAATTATTGTTGCAGCGTGCTGTTGTACGATTGTTTTACGCTAATGCTGCCACGTTCTTTACGCAGGATCCGGTTAAACAGCGAGATCTCCCTATCGAACAAAAAGCGCAGCCAAAGCTTCGTCCACGATTTGTGCGATTGCAGCGAATCGTAATAAGCCGGAGCTGTCGATTTGATCTGTGGCAATTTATTCCATGGGATGGATGGGAAATCGTGATGTTCGTTATGGTAGCCTACGTTGAATGACACGTTGTTCAGCACACCGTAGTAGCTGTAAGTTTCCTGCTCTTCGTTATGGGTTAGATAATGTTCCTGGATCCAGCGGGCACCAAGCGGGTGCAAGCCTACCGAGAAGAAGAAGCTTAACAACAGATAAGCCAAACCATGCCAGCCGAAGAAGTAGCAGATAGCTACTGTGAAGACAACCTGTACCACAAAATTGGTGATCACCCAGCCATCAACACTTTTAATTTCCTTTAAACGCGGCAACCTGAAGAATTGAAACAACGGGAAGAACAGCAGCCAGATAGCCTTGCCTAAAAAACTGTTATTGATGAGTTTTGCCTCCCATTTGCTGGGCAGATCGGCATCCAGCTCATGCACACCCTGGAACGAATGGTGCTTCAGGTGAAAATGTTCGAACGAGATAGCGCTTGGGAATATTTGTGGTGTATTGGCCAAAATACTGGCCCAACGGTTAGCAGCACGGTTTTTAAATAATAACTGGTGCGTACACTCGTGTATCATTACAAACAACGAGTGATCGGCAAAGGCACCCAGGAAATAAGCTACGGCGAACACCACCCACCACGATTGTGCCGATACCAGCCACGCGGCTGTGATTTGAAAAGCGACTAAACCTATTATGGCAAATATGGTATACGGGTTTTTGCCTATCAGTTTCCGCATGTCCGGATGCTCTTTTAAAATTTGTTTAGTTCGGATCTTGTGTGGTTCGGAATGTGCTGAATAGGTAAAATCTGTTTTTTTAATGGCCATAAATTAGGGTATAATACTTGGTTTTGATTAGGATATATCTTTAAAAGAACGTTAACGCTTTGTGCTTAGTGTATTCAGGGTTAAAATTTAAGAAAATATTTTAATATAAAATTAACATCCATCAAAGCATTTAACAATCAGTGAATAATCTAAAAAAATAGCGGGAGATAATTTGGCGGGGTAAGTTCAAAGTATTCCTTGCTGCTACAATGATATTATTGCTATGTTAAACTAATGTAATATCATCATAAAGTCATAAAGCTATGACATTTTAACAACAATTGTGGAATAATTATAAAAAAAGAAACCCCTGCCTGGCGGCAGGGGTTTCGGTCGCAACCTCCTCAGGCTGCGACCAACCTAAACCTTATCACACTTATATAACGATGTAAAATTGTGTTTGGTTTCCTGATGTATCAATTATTTTTATTTTCGCTGCCCCTCTTTGCAAAATATCGTTTACAAATAGTATTGATTGTGGTTTATAATTACCTTTAAACCAATTATATATCACCCCATTAATCAAACTATGATCAAACCTTTACTAACCGCAATTATTTTTATTTTATTTTTTATAAGCACCAGCCAGGCCCAGGATAACTACGAAATACAGGTTTACGGATCGTCCACAGTAGAAAAAGGGCAAACGATGGTAGAACTTCATAGTAACTTTACCTTCGATGGCAGCAAGACTACCGTAAATGGTGTACTACCAACTAATCACGTTTTTCACGAAACCATCGAGATCACCCACGGCTGGACCTCCTGTTTCGAAACCGGCTTTTATATCTTCAATTCGGTTGGTAACGATGGACGCACGGCCTATGTAGGCTCTCACCTGCGCCCGCGCGTTGCCGCACCCGAATCATGGCACTGGCCTGTTGGTGTTAGCCTCTCTACCGAATTTGGTTTTCAAAAGGCGGCCTTTGCCGGCAGTACGTTCGATTTGGAGATCAGGCCGATAGTTGATAAAAAATGGAACAAGCTGTATGTCTCATTCAACCCCACCCTGGGTAAAAGTTTTGCCGGCGAAGATTCGGATATCGGCTTTGTTTTTGAGCCCAACCTTAAGGCCAGCTACGATGTAAGCAATGTTGTGGCCCTGGGTTTTGAATATTATGGAGCTACAGGCCGCTTCTTTCATTATTCCCCCATCCAACAGCAGGAACATGCGGTTTACCTGGCTACCGATCTTAACTTTGGCGAGAACTGGGAGTTTAATGCCGGCTACGGCGTCGGTCTTACTCAAAGCGGCGACAGCGGTATTATTAAAATCATTTTAGGCCGGCGGTTTAAATAACAGCCGACTCGCAGATATAAGTGGGTACGATGCCCGTGGAATTGATACGGGTTTTGGCATCCACTTTTTGGGTATTGCCCGATAGTACCAACACTGTATCGAACCCAAATTTATTGCCGCCCATAATATCGGTTTGCAGGGTATCCCCTACCATTACGATATTTTTTTTGTCGATGGGGCGCCGCTCGCGGATCAGGTCGTAAGCGAACATGAACATTTGCGAATCGGGTTTACCGAAGCGGATAAACTTTTTACCGACGATATTCTCGATCATGTTGGCTAACCCGCCAATGGCGATGGAAACATCGTGCAGGTTGAGGGGGTACGCCCTGTCTGTATTGGCCACAATGGCCGGAATATTGCGTTTTCGCAGCAGGTTAACGCATTTATTCAGATCGCTAAACCAATCGAAGCCCTCGTCATCTAAAAACACCAGCGCGCTTACCTCGTTGATATTATCATCATTTACCTGGCTGATGGGCAAGGTATGCAAGCCCTGGCTTTCGATATAATGAGCCGAATCGGGCGTACCCAGGTAGGCAACAATCCCTTGAGGCACTTTCAAATCAAGATAATCTTTGGCCAGCATGCCTGAGGATATGATCCTGTCGTGCGTAATGGCGTGCAATCCTTTGTTATGGTATGACTCAGCCAATTGAAACGGGCTGCGCGAAGCATCATTGGTAACGATGTAGTACTCTTTGTTTTGTGCTTCGAGATAGGCAAATGTGCCCTCGATACCCGGCACCAAACCTTTATAGTTTTTAATAACGCCAAAGGCATCGAAGAAAATAATATCGTAACGGTCTACTATCGACTTAAAATCGCAACTGATCTGCATGTATTATTTAATTTTTAAAGCGTCTATCAACAAATCGGCGTTAAAATCCCGATCAACCGATGGCAGGTAAATATCATAAGCTTCGGCTTGTAGCTTATCAGCGTACTGGTCGTTAAAAAAGTACTTACCGTCTTTAATCACATAATTTAGGATAAAAAACCGGTATACTTCCTTTAAAAAGCGTAATTCATCGGCTTTTATAGGGTTCACTTTGTGATACTCCTGCAGAAACAGGATAAACCGCGGCTCGTTCATCGGGTCGATACGGTAACTGAACACCGTACGGTCGCCGGCGTCGGACACCACCCTGCTGAAAAAGTAGAAATCCAGCATGCGGTAGCTCATCCTGAACCAATCGTAATCCCAGCGCGAATATAACTCCTGCTTATTAGTTACCGAGAAGTTGCCGATGTTCCAGTCGATAAACACGGGGATGATCTCGAACGTGTTTACATTATACTTCGTACGGTTTTTAATGAATTGCTCGCAATGATACTTCAGGTAATCAGCCTGCATGCGCGAGCCGAAGCTCTGCTCATTTTGATCGATCTGCTGCAGCAAGGCATTAATATCCGTCCGCAAGGTTTTGGATGACTTAGGCAGCACATGCCGCAACTTAGCGCAGGCTTTATGAAACTTCCCGATCTGCTGCCCGAAGCGCTTGATATGCTCTTCGCCCAAACGTCGCGGCAACCTGTCCATAATGCGGGTAGGATTGTAAAACACCACCCATGCTTCCTCGCCCGCCTGTTTGTGGCGGTAAACATATACCCGGTTATTCTTCAGCAGCGATTTAGCCAGCAGATTCTCGAACGGGTAAAGCAGGTTGTTAGATAAGCTATGGATGATGCGGTGATCTTCCTTAAAATACTCGTACTTACCAAAGTTTGATAGCTTGGCAATGATGATGTCGTCGTCATCAAAAGTAATCCTGAACACATGGTTGGTAGAAACCATCGCGCTGATATCCTCTATCTTCTTGATGGTTTTAGAGGCGTCGTATCCTTCCCAGGCTTTTTTTATGATATTATCGTAGTCCATTCGCTCATTTTTTTCCTTGGTGGCAAATTAACCACAAAGGGCACAAAGATTTTTCACAAAGAACACAAAGGCTTTGCGAGTTTTATAAGGTTTATTTTAGGCACAAAGCTACATTTATAATGCGCCGTTTATCACTCTTTTTATACCATCTTTTAATTTGATCACGTTAAAGTTCATCAGTAATCCCAACTTATATTGCCCAAGTTTCATATAAGTAAGTGTTTGTGCCATGTGTACGTCGGTCAATTCTTCAACACTTTTAACTTCTATCACGAGTTTATTATCAACTAAAATATCTATTCTATAACCAACGTCTAATTTAACTTCTTCAAAAATCAAAGGCATCACTTTTTCTTTTTCAGCATACAACCCTGACTTTAATATCTTATAATACAAGCACTCTTTATAAGCACTCTCCAATAACCCTGGCCCCAAAGCTTTATGAACTTCTATACCTAATCCAATAACAATGTTAGAAATCTCTTGTTCAGTCATAAAAGCTTTGTGCTCTTTGTGAAAAAAATCTTCGCGTCCTTTGTGGTTAAATTGCCACCATCACCGCAATTTATATTATTTCGAAATACCGCTTCAACTCCCAATCCGTCACCTGCTTAATAAACTGCCGCCACTCCCACAGGCGGGTATTGGTAAAATGCTGTACAAAATCATCGCCGAACAGTTCTTTGGCTACTGTTGAGTTTTGCATGGCCGTCGCTGCATCCTCCAAATTGGCAGCCAGCTGACCATGCGTTTTATCCTGGTAACCGTTACCGATGGTGTTCGGGATGTTTAATTCCAGTTTATGTTTAACGCCGTATAGTCCCGAAGCCAGCGCGGCCGACATGGCTAAATACGGGTTGGTATCCGAACCAGGAATGCGGGTTTCTAAGCGGGTGTGGTTTGGCGTATCGTTAATTACACGGATGGCGGTGGTACGGTTATCCAGGCCCCAGGTGATGGTGGTTGGTGCCCAGGCGCCTTCTACTAATCGTTTGTAACTGTTGATTGTTGGCGCATACATGGGCAGGACATGGGGCAGGCAGTATAATTGCCCGGCGAGATAATGCTTATGCAGGTCGCTCATCTTATTGGCATCACTGGCGCCGTAGAACAGATTTTCGCTTTTATCCTTATTCCACAGGCTTTGATGGATATGCCCGCTACAGCCCGGCAGGTTGGCGTTCCATTTGGCCATAAAGGTGGCGGTGATACCGTGTTTGGATGCTATTTCCTTTACGCCGGTTTTGAACAGAACGGCCATATCGGCAGCAACCAAAACATGATCGTGCGCTATGGCGGCTTCGTAAACCCCCGGACCAGTTTCGGTATGTAAGCCCTCCAGCGGTACGCCGAAGCCTTTTAACAGGTTAAACAGATCGTAATAAAAATCGCTGTGCTGTGATGGGCGGAGTATGGAATATCCGAACATGCCCGGCGAAATGGGCTGCAACTTGGTAAATTCCTTATCCTGTAACGTTTGCGGTGTCTCGTTAAAGTTGAACCATTCAAACTCTTGGGCAAATTCGGGATGATAACCCATCGCTTCGCAGTCGGCAGCTACGCGTTTTAGTAAGCTGCGCGGACAGGCCGCCACGCTGCTGCCATCGGGCTGGGTAAAATCGGCCAGGAAAAAAGGCTGATCGTTTTGCCATGGGATATTGCGCATGGTCGACAGATCGATACGGGCGTACTTATCCGGGTAGCCAGAATGCCAACCGGTCACCTGCACATTATCGTAGCAGGCATCGGCGCTATCCCAGCCGAAAACCACATCGCAAAAGCCATAGCCATCTTTTAATCCGCCTAAAAACTTTTCCTTGTTGATGAGTTTACCGCGCAGTACGCCGTCGATATCGGCAAATGCGAATTTTATTTTTTGTATATCCTTATCCTGTATCCAGGCTTCTATCTGTTGCTTATCCATAGCTGTAAAGGCTGAAATATTTAATTAACTCAAGTTGTTAGTTATACAATTTTATTTAGCGTAAAAGCGAAGATAAACAGGGTGATCTTCAGTAGCCAACCTTTGAAAGTAACGGCATGAATTTTCCTTAGGAACAAGCCCTTGATCTCACTGATCGTGGTCTCCACCCTTTTACGCATATATTCTTTAATAAAGGCAGCGCTTGCGCTGTCTTTTCTTTTTGCATTTGATTTACGGTGCACTTTTAATGCGATCTGGTCGCACTCCATTAATTGGTCTTCGATCTCATAGTTGGTATAGGCCGAATCTGCAAATACCTCACTTTCAGCAGGCAGGTTCATCGGTAACTTCTTCAAGCTTACCGAATCGTTCTCACTCCCCGGTACATAACCGAACTCTACCGGTATGCCGTCTTTAGTGACCAGCAGTTGGACCTTGATGCCATAAAAATACCTTCGCATACTGCTCTGTTTACCCCGCCATTGTTTGCCTTGGAGCAGTTTGCAATTACTGATCCGGATATTATCACAAACCGCTACTGGGAACGAATCCAATACGTAACTCATCTCACAGCTGATATATTTAAAATACCAGCCGATCTGCATGAACAAACTGCAGATCAATTCGGCCAGTGCATGCAGCCTGCGGTTGAACCGGCTCTTGTCCAGCATCCGGGGAACGAAATTCATCATCTTCATAAAACACCGCGACCTATCCTGGTGCCCTCCAAAATATAAAGAACTAACTATCGCCGTTGTGATGACCTCGCTATCACTAACCTGCCTGCGGCTATCTTCATGATGACCGCTCGTTTTCAACAGGTCATCTATAAAACAAAATATTCCTATAATTTTATCCTTGGTAAGCATCATTGTATCCTTTAGTTGTGGTAAACCAAAGTTCTTACTTTTGATGCTTACTCTTTATCCTTCTTTTAACCCGCAACTTGAGTTAATTAGGCAAAATAAAAATAAAGCCGCAATGTTGTGTTGCCGTATCCTATTTATTATTTTGCTTAAATGGGCGGCAAAACTAATAAATGAACAGCAATTGCAAATACTTGTTTATTTACGGCACCTTATTGGTGGCCGGTAACGAGTTTGGCGCGTATTTAAGGGCCAACTCTACACCTTTTGCTAAAGGTAACTTTGCCGGCTTATTGTATGATTTAGGCGAGTATCCCGGCGCCATCCATCAACCCCAGACAAACAGCCGCGTTTACGGAATCATTGTTAAACTAAACAATGATCCGGTCGTATTAAAAACGATAGATGCGTACGAGGGCTTCGGCGAAGATGAGGAACAACCCAACCTGTTTATCAGGAAAATGCTTGCCATAAATACCGGCCAGGGTATTGTTGACTGCTGGATTTACCTGTATAACTTACCGCTTGACGGCTTCCCACTGATCCCATCCGGAAAATATCAGCCATAAAAAATGCCCTTGCTTTCACGAGGGCACTGAAAAAGTCCAATAGGGAAAAGGGAGCAGAAGGCGAAAGTTTTCTGCTCCTTTTTTAGTATATTAAAGTGTCAAAAGAAAGACACTAAGATGCTCATTCAGCAACAGCAGATCCAGTTCAGTGCATACTCAGGGTTATATGACCTGATCGTTCCGAAAGATAATCTTCTGCGGAAGATCAATGACCTGATAGATTTTACGTTTATCTACGAGGAATTGATCAGCAAATATTGCACAACCAATGGGCGGACAGCCGAAAGCCCTGTACGGATGTTCAAATATCTGCTGTTGAAAACGATCTATACGGTTTCAGATGTAGATGTGGTGGAACGTTCGCAGTATGACATGTCCTTCAAATATTTTCTGGAGATGTCTCCAGAGGAAGGGGTTATCGATCCGAGCTCATTGACCAAGTTCAGAAAGCTTCGGCTGAAGGATAACGATCTGTTAAACCTGCTCATCAATAAAACGGTAACCATCGCCATTGAAAAGGGGATCATCCGGTCAAAGTCCATTACAGTTGATGCTACACATTCCCTGTCAAGATCAAATCCGTATTCAGCCTTAGAAGTATTAAGGGAGCGCTCGAAACGGCTTCGCAAAGCGGTGTATGCCATAGATGAAGATATGAAGGCAGGGATGCCGGAAAAGAACACCACGGATGAACTGGAAAAAGAACTTGCCTATTGCAGTGCATTGGAAAAGTATATTGAAGCCGACCCGCCGTTAAGCCAGATACCTGCGGTAAAAGAAAAGCTGAACCTGTTGAAGGAGACGGTAGCAGACACGCAGGAGCACTATACGTTATCCAAAGACAAGGATGCTAAAACCGGCCATAAATCGGCTGATAGCTCCTTCTTTGGCTATAAGACCCATCTGGCGATGACCGAAGAACGCATCATTACCGCAGCGGTGGTCACCTCGGGTGAAAAAGGCGATGGCCCGGAACTCCCTAAGCTTTTGGAGATCAGTCAGCAGAATGGCATTGACGTAAAAACGATCATCGGGGATTCTGCTTATTCAGGGAAAGAGAACCTTGAAATGACAAATGAACAAGATATCAAACTGGTGGCTAAACTCAACCCGTCGATCACCCAGGGCTTCAGAAAAGATGAAAATAAGTTTGATTACAATAAAGATGCTGATCGGTTCGTCTGCCCGGCCGGGCATCTGGCTATCCGGAAGGCGCGCGGGGGTAAAAAGGATATCGGAGAGAATCAGGTTGATACTTATTACTTTGATGTTGAAAAGTGTAAGGTATGTCCATTGAGAGATGGTTGCTATAAGCCTGGGGCCAAAACCAAAACCTATTCCGTTAGCATTAAATCAGGTCTGCACCAACAGCAAATGGCATTTCAGGAAACTGACGAGTATAAACAAAGCAGCAAACACAGGTATAAGATCGAAGCCAAGAACAGCGAGTTGAAAAATGCTCATGGTTATGACCGGGCAATAGCCTACGGAATCGAAAATATGCAGATGCAGGGCGCCTTGGCTATCTTCACCGTCAATCTGAAAAGGATCATCAAATTGATGAGCTAAGTCTTAGCTAAAATAGCGCTTAGCCGCACATCGCTACCCTAACTGGCCTGTATCATCAACGACAAATAATCTTCCTCCTGTAAACTCAAATAAAAAAGCGACCAAGTAAAGGTTGCCTTTCTCTTGATCGCTTTAAGTGCGCCGTTTTATTGAGCTACTTTTTCAGTGACCTCGCTTTCACAAGGGCATTTCTGTATCTGCTGGACAGCTAAATTATAATTTTGCTGATTTTACAGTTTTGATGATAACCGAAGCTACTTTGTATGGATCGGCAGCCGAGTTAGGGCGACGATCTTCCAGGTAGCCGCTCCATCCTTTTTGTACCGAGTACAGCGGGATACGGATAGAAGCACCACGATCTGATACGCCGTAGCTGTAATCGTGGATAGAAGCGGTTTCGTGTTTACCGGTTAAGCGTTGCTCGTTATGGGCGCCGTAAACAGCGATACATTCAGCAACAACCGGACGGAAAGACTCGCAAATAGCGGTGAATTTCTCTTTGCTTGCAGCAGTACGCAGCGTAGTGTTAGAGAAGTTAGCGTGCATACCCGAACCGTTCCAATCTAAAGTACCCAGCGGTTTGCAATGCCAGTTGATTGATACACCGTAGCTTTCGCCAATACGCTCTAATAAATAACGTGCAACCCAAATCTGGTCGCCAGCATCTTTAGCGCCTTTAGAGAAGATCTGGAACTCCCACTGACCGGCAGCAACCTCAGCGTTGATACCTTCAACGTTCAGGCCAGCTTCTAAACATACGTCTAAGTGTTCTTCAACAATTTCGCGGCCGAAAGCGTTGTTAGCGCCTACCGAACAGTAGTATGGGCCTTGTGGTGCAGGGTAGCCACCTTCAGGGAAACCAAGTGGTTTGTTAGTTTTTGGATCCCACAGGAAATACTCCTGCTCAAAACCAAACCAGAAATCGTTATCATCATCCTGGATGGTTGCACGCCCGTTAGACTCGTGTGGAGTACCATCAGCTGCGTAAACTTCGCACATCACCAGGTAACCATCTTTACGTTGAGGATCTGCGCAAATAAATACCGGCCTTAAGATACAATCTGACGAACCGCCTAATGCTTGCTCGGTAGATGAACCATCAAAGCTCCAATCCGGACATTCTTCCAGTGTACCACCGAAATCTTTAACAATTTTTGTTTTGCTGCGCAGGCTTTGGGTTGGTTTGTAGCCATCCAGCCAGATGTACTCTAATTTTGCCATTTTTTAATCTAATTTTCTAAGGTTTTATAAGTTTAGTTAGCTTTTTAAATATTGAAACCTGATATTTTCGACTAAATTATAAAATTTTTATCAATTGTTGTATTTTTTTTAAAAAAAATCAGATAATGTTAAATAATTATAGAAAATGTGGAAAATAAACCACAAACAAGGGCAAAATCAGCAAAACACAGAATTTTAAGACATCAAAAACATAAATTATCGGAACTTTTATAAAATCGACAAAAAAAATCCCCCACCGGGCGGCGGGGGAATCATAGTATGTTCTTTGCACAAAACATACTAACCAAAACCTAATCGCTGTAAAACTGCTGTTTCTTTATGAAGAAAGTGTGAAGTAATTTAGTCCGGAAGACGGAAAGTCGGAAAAGTCCGGAAGTTGTTTATCGACACAAAAAAGAAAGTCCGGAAGAAAAAGAAATTCTCTCCCGGACTTTCGGTCTTTTCCGACTTTCGGACTTGCGGTTTACAGCGACACTCCCCGCTTCCAGGGGATAAAATCATCCTGGCCGTGGCTTACCGCGCTTACTTCTATTTCGCCGCTGGCTACTTTAATTACATAATCTAATATGCGTTCGCCGGCTTGCTGTATGGTTTCGTCACCTTCAATAATGCCGCCGGTGTTTACGTCCATAATATCGCTCATGCGGTTAAACAGGGCCGTGTTGCTGGCTATCTTCACTACAGGGGTAATAGGATTACCGGTTGGGGTACCTAAACCGGTGGTGAATAACACCACGTTAGCACCCGAACCTACTTCAGCGGTGGTCGATTCCACATCGTTACCCGGGGTGCATAACAGGTTAAGGCCGGGTTTGGTCACCTTTTCAGGATAATCCAACACGTCAACCACCGGAGATGTGCCGCCTTTTTTAGCAGCACCAGCAGATTTGATGGCATCGGTAATTAAACCATCCTTAATATTGCCTGGCGACGGGTTCATATCAAATCCGGAACCTGCTTCTTCGGCTCTTTGGGCATACGTGCGTATAAGACTGGTAAAACGACTTGCTTTTTCGCTATCAACGCATCTGTCTATGATGTTTTGCTCCACTCCACACAACTCAGGAAACTCAGCCAAAATAACTGAGCCGCCAAGTGCTACTAATAAATCTGAAGTATAACCGATAGCCGGGTTAGCCGAGATCCCCGAAAACCCATCCGAACCACCGCATTCTAAACCGATAGTAATCTTGCTCAGTGGTGCAGCTTTGCGTTCATTCTGATTAGCCTGGATCAAACCGGCCATGGTTTGGCGTAAAGCCTGCTCTATCATTACCGATTCCTTACCGGTTTTTTGCTGATCGATAATATACAGCGGCTTGCTGAAATTAGCATCCCGTTTAGAAATTTCTTCCTGCAAAATGCTTACCTGCGCGTTTTGGCAGCCTAAGCTTAAAACAGTTGCACCTGCCACGTTAGGGTGCGTGATATACCCGGCCAGCAATCCGCAAAGGGTAACCGCATCCTGGCGGATACCGCCGCAGCCACCTTCGTGGGTCAGGAATTTGATACCATCTACATTGGGAAATACCTTTGGCGTTTTCTCGCCCTCGGCTTCGCTTTCAATTTCGGTGTATAATACTTCATCAACACTTACGCCTTTTTGCACCATGTTGATCAGTTGCTGGGCTTTCACTTCGTAAACCTGTTTACGTCCGTAGCCTAAAGGTTTCACCAGCGCTTCCTGCAACACTTCAACGTTACGGTTCTCGCAAAAAACCATTGGGATCACCAGCCAGTAGTTGGCGGTACCCACACTCCCATCCGCGCGGTGGAAACCGTTAAAGGTGCGGTCTTTCCAGTTGCTTACATCCGGCGTATGCCATTCGTGGTGATGGCCTTCGGTTAGGAAGCTATTGGCCGCGTGTTTCACGTTCTTGGTCGATAACAGGCCACCGGCTTGTATCTCGCTTTGTGCTTTACCTACCAAAACGCCATACATAATAATATCGGCGCCCTGGGCAATGGTATTTATCGCGAATTTATGCTTAGCCGGGATAAACTCGGTTACGGTATAGTTCACACCCTCGTAATGTACCTGCTCATCGGCTTGCAGATCGCGCAGGGCAACCAATACATTATCTTTAGGGTGTACTTTTAAAATGCTTTGTTTCATTTTTATTTAGCCAAACTTTTCAATTCGATATTTTCTAACACCTGCAGCGCACCTTGTTCTTCTATCGCAGCAAGGTAGCCTGTAACCGCGGTTTCAAAACCTTGCAGTTGGGTAAGGTCGGCATCCCACAGTGTTTTGTTACTTAAAACGTTATTAACGGCGGTTTGTGCATCGGCATTTGTCCAGGCTTTGTAAAAAATATCGGCCTGGCTGTCGGTCACGGTATATTCGCTGCCGTTTATTTCGCCAACAAATTTACCATCAATTTTATTCACTTTCATAAACCTGATGAAAGCCGCGAAACCCAGGGCCATCAGTTCAGGAACTGATGTAGATTTTTTATAATGGTTCAGCAGCAAAGGCAATACACGCATTTTTATTTTAGATGAATATTGGGCCGATATGCTGATCCATTGGTGCTCGATATTAGGGTTACGAAACCTATCCAATACCTTAGCCGCGAAATCATCGGTTTCGGCAACTGAAACCTCGTATGGGATAGCCGGAGCGATGTCGCTCTTCATTAGTTGACTAATGAAATTCGAAAATGCATCATTATCCATAGCCAGCTTAACGGTATTGAAACCTGAAAGGAAAGCCGCCGCGCAACTCAACGTATGCGTAGCATTCAGCAATCGTAATTTCAGCTCCCTGAATTTTTCGATATCCGGGGTGATCACCACGCCTTTATCTGCCTGGGCAAAAGTTAATACAGATGATACCTTTTCGCCACCCTCGATAGCCCAAAGACTGTAAACTTCCGATACGATGCGCAGATCATCTTCATAACCGCAATCGGCAGCCATCTCCTTAGTCGTAGCTGCATCCGGTTTGCCAGGCACGATACGATCTACCAGCGAATTGCAGAAATGATTGCAGTTTTCCAGCCAATCCATAAATGCAGGTTCCAGTTTGTTCAGATGAGCCAGCTCTAATATGATCGATTCCAGTTTTTTACCGTTATCAACAATCAGTTCAGTCGGTACGATCACCAAACCGCTCTTCTCGCTGCCGTTGAAAGCTTTGTAACGCTCGTACAGTACAGCCAATAATTTTCCCGGGAACGAAACCGGCGGGTGCTTACGGATATCATCCTGAACCAGTTGAATACCTACTTCGGTAGTGTTTGATATTACCACCTGAAGGTGCGGGCTGTGCGCAAACTTCAATATCGCTTCCCAATCCTTACCGGCAGAAAGTACACGGCTAATGGCCGAGCATACCATTTGCTCGTTCACTTCTTTACCTTCTTCTATACCTTTAATATATAAGGTATACAAGCCATCCTGCTTATCAAACTCATCGGCCGAACCGGTATCGGTAGATTTTACTACCACTACCCTGCCATTGAAGATGCCCTGGCGGTTGGCTTTATCAATAAAATAATCGGGCAGGCCGCGCAGCAATACGCCGGTGCCAAATTGCAGTACCTTTTCGGGCAGGTTAAACAAACGCTCGTCGGGCACTATCAAACCCGGGGCGTTAACCTTCTTTAAATTATATTTAGATAATATCATGTGCGCTGTTGTCTCTTTAGTTTATTTAATCAGGGGGGTGTTCAATTACTTTTTTGCGGGCAGTTGTTGCGTTACCCATTTCACCAGGTCAGTCGCTGCCTTATAATTATCATAGTCGGCCGGCAACTTGCGGCCATCGGTATACTCATTATAAAACCATGGGTCGCCAACGGCAAACACGGTGCCTTTGCCATATTTGGCCGTGGTAATTACAATGTCGCCTTTGTCGGTAAGGGCCGATTTAGCCGGCGCCTGTACTTTAAAAGTACTGATCTCTTTAATGTAGATCTTCTTAGCGGTTTTAAAGATGGCGTTATCGGCAGGCACCATAATTGCGCCAGTCTCAAAATGCGGAGTGGTTACGTGATTACGGCTATCCAGGTTAAAGGTGATACCAAATTTGCTCATCAGCTTATTCAGGTGCGCAAACTCGGCATTGCCGGTATCGTTGTTTAATACCAATAATACACCGCCTTCTTTTACCCAATCGGCTATCGATTTGATATGCGGTTCTTCGATATATTTAGCATCAGGGTTTTCCTTCGGGATATCCGGATCGACAATTACATATACCGACGCCTTTTTCAGGTTATCAGCCGTTGGAGCACTGTAAAGCGTTTGAGTTTTAAAGCCGTAGGTATTAAAAATATGCCCGAACATCGAAAAGCCATTGTTATCCATCTCTTCCCATTTGTAATGGAACGAAACAGATTTGCCGGTCAGTTTATCCTTTAGGTGCTCATTGTTAAAATAGCTATCCAGTAACACCGTTTTACCCAAAGCTACCGGCGCTGTAGCCAGTCTTTCCACTTCGGTAGCCGCCAAGATGAATGCGCCTACGCCCTTCATATCGTTGGTTACTACCTTTTCGCTCAGGTAATATTGGTAGCTACCATCGCGGTACGGGTTACCGCCAAGGCCGCCTACGCTAACGGTTTTGTTCAGGTTGATCTGACCATTAGCATCGGTTGTGATAAATTCCTTAATAATACCGTTAAAGCCTTTTTCGGCCACGGCTTTGTAGGATGCAGGGATATAACCCTCGCGCACGCCTTTAGCCAATGTGTAAACAAACATACACGATGCCGACGATTCCAGGTAGTTCCCCTTCTCGTTTGGCTTGTCCAGTATCTGCCACCATGTACCCGATTTTACATCCTGGTATTTTTGCACTGCTGCCACATAACGGTTCAAAATGGCGATGATCTCCGCGCGTTTTGGATGGTCTTTAGGGATATCATCCAGCGCGTCAACCAGTGCTATACCATACCAGCCCATTGCCCTGGCCCAAAAGTTTGGCGACAGACCGGTTTTAGGATCAGCCCATTTTTGTTTGCGGCTTTCGTCCCAACCATGATAGATCAGTCCGGTCTTAGGGTCGCGGGCGGCTTTTTCCATCAGGATGAACTGCTTGGTGATATCGTCAAAGTCAGCCGTTTCGCCCATGGCGGTGGCATATCTTGAGTAGAACGTATCGCCCATGTACAGACCGTCCAGCCACATTTGGTCAACATAGATCTTTTTATGCCAAAAACCGCCCGAAGCCGTACGCGGCTGATCGTTCAGCTGTGCACGCAGGGTATTGGCGGCTTTGTAATATTTTTCGCTGCCTAATATATTATATAATAGCACCACACTGCGACCTGGCAGCAAGTTATCCAGTGTATACACATCGGCTTTGTAGCCACCGTTCAAGGTACCATCGGGGGCAACGAACTTATCGATGCTGTGCTGGATATATTTAAAGTAATCGGCATTACCGGTTTGTGCCCACACGGCTTCCATACCGTTCAATACAACGCCACGTTCATACGTCCAGCGCATGTTAGCTGCCGTATCAGGCCATAGCTTCATTGCCGTCGCGGCCATGCGCTGCGAATAAGGGACCTCTTGTGCAACCGAGGCCTTTAGCATTGTGCCTAACAGCAGGCCGGTTAAAAATACTTTTCTCATTTATGTTGGTTTTGTGTTGGTCGTTATTAAAATTCAGCCTTAACCTAATTGTTCAAAAAATATTTCAGCATACAATTTTAAGCAGATTTTAGCTTTATCGAACCAATTCTGCCCGGTTAAAACTATGCAAACGTTCCCGGCAACGTTACCGATAGATCGTACCGTCAAACCGGTATCAAAGTTTATATTTATATATAAGCTAACCGTCCTGTCGTATCCTGCAAGCTGTTTACTGCTTCGCTTCCGGATCCCAGTTGTCCTTGCCGCCTAAAATATTTTTCAGTGTGTATTGCTTCACTTCCTTATCCGTTAACTGGTGCGACCAGGCTACTCTTGCCCTGGCATTGGCACCCGGACCGGTACTTTGATATTCGGCATAATAAGCCGTCTTTTCCTTATCAGGGAACATGGCATCGCCTTTCCATGGGTTCCATCCTTCAGGTATAATGTGCGCGCCCATTTCGGTACGGATATAAACCGTTTTCGCGTATGCCCGCCATGGCCGGCCTAAAAACTCCTTAGTTACACCTGTATCGGCTATCAGTTTGCAATCCATCAGTACATAGCCAAAGGGCTGCAGGTCGGTAGTAGCGGCGGCGGTAACGTACGAGTTAACCAGGCTTTTGATAGTGCAGCGTTGGAAAACCGCTGTAGCTTCACCAAAAAGGAAATCTGTAGTACCTTCGATATAACAATCCTGGTATAACTGGCGCGAACTGGCGGTTGCGGTGTAAAGCGTATCCTGGTTACCCAGTATGCGGCAGTTCTTTATCACGCTGCGATCACCCTCGATATGCAAAGCAACGGCCTGGCCTACCCTGCCGGCTGTATTGGCGATGGTCAGGTTTTCGGCTACAAAGTTATCTCCCGCCACTAAAACGGTGTAGGAGGTATAGGTCGACATTTTATCCCGACCAAATGCATCCTTGCCACCCGGTACTGCCTTACCCGAGAAATCATCGTTAGTGATGATGGTATTATTCTTATCCTCACCTATCAGCGAAATATGTGTCTTCCACGAGGGGATCACCAGCTTTTCGTGATAAACGCCTTTTTTTATATAGATAGGCACCTGCACTTTACCCAGGTCGCGCACATTGTTTACGGCCTCCTGTATGGTTTTAAAATCGCCGCTGCCATCCTGGGCAACGGTAATCTTTGTATATACCTTACTAATTGGCTGCGCTAATAATTGCGCCCCTATCACCAACCCACCAATAAGCAGCAACAATTTTTTCATATCGATATATTATTTAAAGCTGATGGCCTTGCTATCCGCGCCCGATTTAAAATCAACCTTATCCTTAGCCTTCGATACATCGGTATTGCTTACGCTGATATCCTTGGTACGCTCGCCGGTAACGCTGAACAGCAGATCGGCGCCGTTGGTATATTTAATACCGTCAAGCTTTACATTATTGCTGTTTTCTACAATAATTACCGGCTTGGTATCCTTACTTTCAAAGTGCACATTTTTAAGGGTGATGTTGCTGGCTTCAGAGATCTCGGCACCCTTGGTGGTTTTCAGGATCACATTCTCCAGATGGATACCTTTGATTGCCATCTCCGGTAAGCCACGGATCAGCAGACCACTGGCTGCACCGTTACATACTACGTTATTTACATAGAAATCCTTAAACTGTGGGGTACTTACATCAGCGGTATAAGTTTTAGTGGCAGTGGTTTTAGTGCCTTCGCCTTCGGCTACGGATTTACCTCCATAGTACATATCAAATAAAATAGCGCTGCCTAAAATATCGCGCATGGCAATGTTTTTTACGTAGATCTTCTCTACCACGCCACCGCGGCCGCGGGTAGTTTTAAAACGCAGGCCGATATCGGTACCGATGAACGTACAGTCTGTTACAAAGATGTTCTTCGCTCCGCCGCTCATCTCGCTGCCTATTACAAAGCCGCCGTGCGCACGGTATACCACGTTGTTGCGGGCAATTACGTTTTCAGTTGGTTTACCGCGTTTACGGCCCTCTTCATCACGACCTGATTTAATGCAGATACCATCGTCACCGGCATCGAAAGTATTACCCTCTAACAACACGTTACGGCACGATTCGATGTCTATCGCGTCGCCATTCTGGGCGTTCCACGGGTTGCGCACGTGCACGTTGCGCAGGGTCAGGTCTTCGCACAGTAGCGGGTGCAGGCACCAGGCTGGTGAGTTTTGCACGGTTACGTCCTGCAATAAGATCCTTTTGCAATTGGTCAGCACCACCATATTCGGGCGGAAGAAGTCCTTCATGCTCTCGTAGTCAGACAGTGCTTTACCGGGTTTCAGGTAAATGGCGTCCTTTTCGCTCTGCCCTTTTACATAACTGGCCGAAGGATACCAGGTTTTGCCATTTTCGCTTACCACACCACCCGATGCCACTAAATTCCGCCATTCGCTCTCGCTCAGGCGGTCTTTACCAATAGCCCGCCATACGCCGCCGGCACCGTCGATGATACCTTCGCCGGTGATACCGATATTGGTTAGATTAGTGCCCGATATAGGCGATTGGTTACGCGGAGACGGATGACCCTCGTAATTGCCGGCCACCAATGGGTACTGGCTTTTATCATCGGTAAACTGCAGCAGGGCCGCGCGGCTTACATGCAGGTTTACATTGCTTTTTAATACGATGGGGCCTGTCATCCAGATACCTTGTGGAATCAAAACCACGCCGCCGCCTTTATTGCTGCAGGCGGTTATCGCATCGTTAATGCTTTTGGTGTTCAGGGTGATGCCATCGGCTTTGGCCCCGTATTTAAGGATGTTTATGGTATCCTTTTTAAATGCAGTCTTTGCAATTTTAGGCAAGTTTGTCCAGCTATATTCTTTTTGCTGTGCCGATGCGCCGAAGCCGCAAGCCGCAAGCATAATGGCCAAACAAGTATTTTTAGTCGCGTTGATATTCATATATAGGTTTTTATTGGTATCTGTTTAATAATTTACTTCGCTGCCGGCGCTACGGTGGCCGCGTTAGCCCCTTTTACAATCCTGTCGGCCAGGTCTAATTTTAAGGCTTTGATATCGTTAAGCACAATTTGCGCCATCTTGCGCGCGCCTGTTTCGCTGAAGTGAGTGTCGTCAATCTTACCGTCAGGATAATTAGGGTTTTCGCCGGGTTGCAAATGATTGTAAAGCAGCTTTGAACTTTCCGGGCCAAGCGTTTGCAGCAGGGCCTGGCTTTCGCGGTCGTGGTCTATCAGCGGCACCTTCTGTTCGGCGGCCACCTTGCGCACAATTTCCGAATATACATCGTGCGTACCCTGCACCTTGCCGTTTGCATCAAACTTGCGGCGAGCTACCGGGGTAAGTAATATGGGGATGGCCTGTTTAGCGCGGGTCTCGGTTACATAACGCACCAGGTTATCGTGAAATTCGGTTTCAGTAGTGGCGGTCTTCTTGGTCGGCACCTCATCGTTATGACCAAATTGCACCAGTACATAATCGCCGGCCTTCAGTTTGTCCACAATCGATTGCCATAAGCCCTCGGTGATGAAGCTTTTAGTGCTGCGGCCATTCTTGGCTACGTTAACCACGGTTACCGTTTTATCGAAGTAAAATTTAAACGGCATGCCCCAGCCGGTCTCGGGATAAGTCCTTACATCCTTATCGGCCATGGTGGAGTCGCCGGCCATATAAACAGTAATATTATCGGGCTTTAAAGCAAACGAGAACAGCGTAAAAACGCTGAAAATCAGCATTATTAAAACAGCATTCCTGTTAAAAAAAAGTTTCTTCATAATTGGTTATTAAAACAGGTTGGTTAATTCCCGGCTAAAATATGATATTATTATGCACATCTCTTTCCTAAGCCATCATGGTTAATACAAGGTATCACAACCACTAAATACGCTATACAAGATTAAGCACAACGTGTAAATAAAAAAAGGGACTGCCCTAATAAATCAATGCAATCGTTTGCGTAACCTATATACCATTAAATAAAAAGGCCGCCGAAGCAGCCTTTTTATTTAGTATCCTGATTTTACTTAGCCCACCGTGGGTCGCCTATGGCGCCGCCGGTTGTACTGGCTGTGCGTAAGGATGATCCCGCAGGTAAGGTAAAGTTGGTGGTGGTTGCTATCCAGCCCAAATCGGTAGTGGTATTGGCGCCGGTAGTAACGGTGGTATTTGTGGCATTAATCAACGCAGCACCGCCCGAACCATTATTTAAACCGAATGTATTGTTATTATTGAACGAGAAGGTGCTTCCCGAACCAGAACCCCTTAATAAACCTGCAGTGGTATTACCCGCTTTTGGTGTATTGGCAATAATATTATTAGTAACGGTAACAGCAAGCGGATTGGTATTGCCGTCAACCAGGGTATACATATTGTTACCGCCAAAGAAGTTAAATGTACACTTGTCGATATTTACTGCCGGGATCGGTACGCCTGTACCCAGCGCAGTGCTGGCTACCACCAGAGCGCGGCCAAAATCGTAGAAAGTGTTGTTAGTAATATCGATACGGGTAAACTGCATTTTGCTCAGTTCGATGGTATTGAAACCGGTAACTGCTGTATTGATACTGCTAATAACCGAGTTGTTGATCAGGATATTGCCGATCTTATAATCAGTAGCGGCAGAGCCACGGTTGCCCCTCATCAGGGCTGATGTAACGTTGCTTACGGTACAACCGTCAACACTAACGTTAGCGTAGTTACATTTCTCTGCATCGGCAGCTACACCGGTAAAATTAATTAAGTATGCAGCCGCGCCTGCCGTACCATCAAGACCGATATTTTTAAGGGTAATACCTGCACCGGTACCGCGCAGGGTAAACTCTTTGAAGTTTATCTTAGTATCGGCAGGGTTACCTGATATTGATTGCAGGGTGATGGCTTTTTGCGCAAGCGTAAAGTTTACAAAGGCCGATGTAGCATCCTTGGCATCATAAGTACCAGCATTTAAGCCAATGATATCGCCATTAGCCGCGTTGGTAACCGCGTCTACAATGCTTTCGGTAGCGCTCAGCACACGGGTATATAAAGGTGTGGTGAATGTAGTGAAGCCCTTTACCCTTGTACCGCCATACAAATCAGCACGGTAAGTTACGTTAGCGGTTAAACCGGTAACCAGTTTAGATTGCGCGGTAACATCGGCAGCCGCAAGTGTTACGTCAAACGGGGTGCCTGCCGGAGCTGTCGGTGTAATGGTGATCTTGGTTACGCCGGCGTCCGCCAGCCATCTAAGCGTTGCTGTTTTTGAAGACAGATCGGCATTAGGTACTGTTTGCAGGATACCTGGCATAGTAAAGCTACTGGTGGTAACCACATAAGCGTTTGAACCGGCTGCTGTTGCTGTTGCATTAGCTTTAACGCGCACAAAATAAGGCTGCCCTACCAATAATTGCTGATCGGTTAGCGTAAGCGTTACCGCGCTGGTACTGGTGGTGTAATCTACCGTGGCGAAGGTGTTATCCTTTGATACATCAACCGTATAAGTTAGGCCGGTGCCATTTGAAAACAGGGAAGCCTTCCAGTCTATTTTCACCGTGGCGCCCGATGGCGTAGTGCTTAAACCTGCCGGGGTAAATGCCCGCGATGGGGTAAAAGTTGTCGCAGTATCGTTCTTTTTGCACGAGGTGAGCATTGTTGCCCCTAAAGCCGGCAACAACAGCCACACGATATATTTTTTATTGATCTTCATTTTCATATCTATTTAAAAAAATATGCTGTTCTGTTAATAACCGGGGTTTTGTACCAGGTTAGGGTTAACGTCTATCTGATTTTGCGGGAATGGCATCAACTCGCTTTTACCCGGTGTAAATGCTACCGCAAAATAGGTTAATATGGTAGTATTAATACCTGTGCCCACCCAGGATACAGCGGTATAACCTGCCGGTGCAGGCGTTACAGTCGCATCATAAAAAGATGTGGTGGTGTAGAATGTAAGCGGGGCCGGCAAACTTGGTTTATAATAAATGGTGGTAGGCAGTGTTGAATAATCTACAGGTGTAGTTTCGTTATTATACCTTAGCCGTTGGTACATAGCCGTCATACGTGCTTTAGCTTCGTCCAACTTGGTTTTCAGCATATTCCAGCGCAGCAAATCGTATTTGCGGATACCTTCGCCACCCAACTCCCACGAGCGTTCATTCACAATGGCGGTAAAGAAACCCGCTTTGTCTGTTGGCGTAGTGCCAATAGCAGCAGCGCCGAAAGCTCTTTTGCGAACAGTTTCGAAAGCGGTAATGGCAGCGGCGGTTGGCGAGCCATTTATTTCATTATCAGCCTCGGCAAACATTAGCAAAACGTCTGAATAACGGACGATCGGCCAGTTGGTACCGAAATACTGCGCGGCCGATGTTAACTGGGTGGTCCAGTCTCTACGGAATTTACCATCAACCATTGATTGCAATGTGCGGGCTACCAATACAGGGCCGGGGCTAATATCATATGGTGCGCACATCACGTCGCGGCGGGTATCATTACGGTCGAAGGAATAGAAATAAGTAGGCAACACTGTTAAAGCGCCGTTGCCTGTGCCATTATAGCGCGGGCCGTTGTAATAGCCCAGTTTGCTATCACCCAGCGAACTGTTACCGCCAGACATACCTACTTCCCAAAGTATCTCGCCATTAGGCTCCTGCTTATGCTGGCAGATATAATCCTTCCAAACCGACTGGTAGCTGGCATTCAGGCGGTGATCGCTGCGGGCCATGATGGCGCTGCACTCGTCGCGTGCTATCTGGTAGTATTTTTTGTAGTTAGCTTCATCGCGTTTCATTGTAGCGTCTGAACGTAAAGCGTAACCACCTCTAAACAAAGCTATACGTGCCCTAAGCGCGCGGATTGCTCCCTGCGAAAGTCTTTCGTTGGTGTATTGGGTAGCTTCGGTACGCCACGGCACTAAGGTTTCGGCCATGGCCAGGTCGGCCAGGATATGATCGTAAGTGCTGTCGCGATTGGTTTTGGGTTTAAATAAGTTATCCTCAAAAGCCGATGGGTTAAACTGGGCAGGTACATCACCCCAATTACGGATCAATTCAAAATAAAACTGGGCGCGCAAAGCAAGCGCCTCGCCATAAAAACGCTTTAGTAAAGCCTTATCGCTTGCCGAACCATTGTTATACATATCCATTTTAGGAATGTAGTAAATAGCCAGGTTTGAGCGTTCCACTCCTGCATAAAGCTGGGCGTACGGGTTAGGCAACTGCGTGTTACTGGGCTGCACATTGTAGTGGGCAATATCGCGTCGTTCGTTATCCGGGTACGGCGTAGCGCCCTGCCCCATCATCTCATCGTTATCTAACGGATAGTACATGCTGAGCCTGATACCGTAACCGGCATCACCGCCAAGGCATGCATAGGCGCTTATTAAAGCCTTCTCGGCATTACCGGTATTACTGAAAACGTAATCGGGGCCGAAGGTAGAAACCGGGTCTATTTCAAGAGATTTTTTGCACGACGGTATCGCGGCAATGATACCTGCCGCCAGCAAAATGCCCGATGTATATTTTATGATTTGATTTGTTGTCATTTCTTTAAATTTTTAATGCTTTTACAATGTCAGGTTAACACCGAAAATAAACGCTGTACTGCGCGGGTAGGCCGAGTAGTCTACACCCGGGGTAACAGGGCTTGAACGGCGGGTATTCACCTCCGGGTCAAAACCACTGTACTTAGTCCACACCGCCGCGTTATTTACGGTACCGTATATCCTTAAGTTGCTCACTTTTACACGGCTTAACAAGCTTTTGGGGATGGTATAACCCAGTGTAACATTGCTTAAGCGTAAAAACGATCCGTCTTCTACCGCCCATGAGTTTACATAAAATGAGCTGGCTGTAGTAAGCGGCGACCAGATAGTGGCATTAGCATTCAACGCGGCCAGAGCGGTTGGGTCGGTAACACGCACGCCCTGGTCGTTCACATTGCGCCAGCGGCCTTCCATTACCGATAACAGGTTGGCATTGGGGGTATAACCGCTGCTAAACTCCAACTTGTTGGCATTTAATACCTTGTTGCCGTATTGAAAGTTTACAAATACGCTGAAGTCAAAATCGCCATACCTAAACTGCTGGTTTAAACCACCATAAATTTTCGCCTGCGTACTGCCCAGGTTGGTACGGTCTTTATCGTCAACAACGCCATCGCCATTCAGGTCTTTATATTTAATAACACCAGGCTGTGGAGGCGTTGAAGTAACCGACTGGTTATTAGCCACGCCCGATTTTAAAGTATATACACCCGAAGCGTAATTAAAATCATCTATGGTATAAAAACCATCGCTTTGCAGGCCCCAGATAACACCTACCGGCTGGCCTACCTGTGTCAGGTAGTCTGAAGGCTGGTTGCCGCCTGCCCAACCCGATGAATATAACCTTGAAGTAGAAATACCGCCCAGGCTAACAATTTTGTTATCATTATGCGATAGGTTGAAGTTGGCGGTCCAGGTAAATTTCTTAGTGCTTATTGGGGTAGCGTTAATTTGCAGCTCGAAACCTTTGTTTGATGTAGCTCCGGAATTACGTAATTGTTCGCCGTAGCCCGTTTGTGTACCTAATTGGTTTTGCAACAACAGGTTGGTTATCGAATTATCATAAACATCAGCCGTTACCTGCAAACGGTTTTTTAGGATGGCAAAATCTAAACCCAAACCTTTAGATGTGGTGGTTTCCCAGGTAAGGCTGTTAAAAGCCAGCGCGTTTGGCTGGTAGCCTACCACATTCACATCGTTTTGGCTGTAAGTGTTGCCGCCAGAGTTGGCATTAAACTGGGTAAGGTACAGGAACGGATCTACACGGTTATTACCTGCCTTACCGTAATTGATACGGAACTTCAGATCGTCAAAAGTATTTTTCAGCTTACTGAAAAACTTCTCTTCAGATATACGCCACGCGAACGAGGTGGCCGGAAAATCGCCCCATTTATATCCGTTGGCAAACAACGATGAACCATCGCTGCGCATAGATATGTTGATAAGGTATTTATTATCAAAACTGTAATTGATACGGCCAAACAGCGAGAACACCCGGTTGGTAGCTTCGGACGAAGTTGCGCCGCCCACCGGCACTGTGCCCAGGCTAAAGTTATTAATGGCGCTATTAGCCGATATGCCTATTGGGAACAACAAAGCGCTGGTACCATAATTACGGGCAATGTTCTGATAAAGCTCTTCGCCTAACAGTATAGTCAGGTTATTGCGTTTGCTAAACCGGCTGCCCGATTTATTCATATCAAAAGTAATGGTATTTGCATTATCCAGCGTGTAGCGGTTTAGCGTGTTGATAGATGCCGTTGGCTGATTGGAATTTTGGCGCGCTACCGAAGTAATAGTATCGTTAAACGCGTTCATACGGTTATTGATCAAATCGTAGCCCAGGGTCGACCGCAGAGTCAGCATTTTTATGGGGTTGTAGGCCAGGCTCACGCTAAAGTTAGCCGTGCTATTGTAGTTCTTCCGGTATTCTGCCTGGTTTAGCAGCAGCGGGTTAACCAGCGATAAGCTATTGGCATTGGTTTGCAAAGCATAATCGGGGTCGTAGTCGAGCAGGTCTTTACCACCAGTTAAAATAGGCTTATACCTGATAACCTGGCGTAACCTGTTGCTTGATGATGAACCCGGATCTGAAGTACCGGCACCATTTACAATGGTATTGTTATAACGAACCGCAAAATCGGCCATTAACTTGTCGTTTATCTTTTGATTCAGTTTAAAGTTGATGATCTTACGGTTATAATCGGACAATTGCTGAATCCCCTGCTCGCCGTTTGATGAAATACTCAGGTTATATTTGGTAGATTCGGTACCGCCGGTAAGGCTTAAGTTATGGGTTTGCATTAAAGCATTACGGCCAAACATTTCATCCTGCCAGTCAACAAACGGGGCTTCTTTATAAAGATCAAGATCGGCAAACGCACCATAAGCACTGGTAAAGGTGCTTAACTCTGTACCGCCGTTTAACAAAGCGCGTTCGTATTGATATTTTACAAAATCGTAAGTATTAAACACATCAAGCTTACGGCGGATATGGCGCCAGCCGGCCAAACCATTATAAGTAACAGTTGGTTTTTGCACCCGGCCGCCTTTGGTAGTGATCAGTACTACACCGTTGCTGCCGCGCGCGCCGTATATCGCTGTCGATGCGGCATCTTTCAGCACGTCGATGGTTTCGATATCCTGTGGGGCCAACACGGTCAAAGCGTCTTCAACCTGTATACCATCTACCACATATAATGGCGCGTTATCCAACCTGATAGAACCGCCACCACGCACCTTAATGGTAGCTGTAGTATTTGGCGAACCTTCCGACTGGTTGATCTGCACACCGGCCAGGCGGCCTTCCAAAGCCTCGGAGGCTGAGTTGATGGGCAGATCTTTCAGTTGCTTAGCGCTAACCGATGATACCGAACCGGTTACCGCGTTACGCGATACCGTACCGTAGCCGATATTCACAACAGCAACTTCATTTAGTTGCGTAGCATCGGTTTCTAAACCGGCATTGGCCTTTGTGGCGCCGGCGGCCACCTTAACCTCTAAGGTTTTGTAACCCACCGAACGGAACACCAGCGTAACCGCGCCATCGGGCACAGTTATTTTGTAGTTACCGTTAACATCAGATTGTGTACCGCCCGATGCGCCTTTAACAAGCACAGTAACCGACGGGATACCATCGCTTGTCCCCTTCTCTGTTACCTGGCCGGTAACCTGCCGGGTTTGTGCAAATGCCGTTCCGCACAGGAAAAGCAATAAGCAAAACTGTTGTAGAAATTTATTCATAGTTTGGATTGGTTTATAAATGATAGCGGTTTATTTCGCATAAAACATACAGCCATAACATGCCGTAAAAGGCATATCACCGGTTAAAAAAATTTTCAGTACTTAATTATAAATTGGTCAAAAGATCGGCCCGTATCACTAAAACAGGGCGATTACAAAGGCAAGATTAAGGACAAGCCGGAAATAAAAAAAGTATATCAACGATTAAATCAATGCAATCGTTCCCGGAAACGATTGCGCAAAACAGGAAGGCCGATAAATCTGATTAAATAGCTAATTTAGCGTAGTAATTATTAGGATATTGTACTATATAAAATACTAATTTAGCGGCAGAATGTTCGAATCGTACACTATAAAAGATATTGCAAAAGCACTTGGGTTGTCTACCTCAACCGTATCAAGAGCTTTAAACGGCAGTTACGAGATCGGGGCCGAAACCAAAAAACTGGTACTGGAATACGCCGAAAAAATAAATTACCGCCCCAATCCTATCGCCCTTAGTTTAAAGGAGCAAAAAAGTCACTCGATAGGTGTTGTAGTTGCCGAGGTAGCCAACAACTACTTCTCGCAGGCTATCAACGGGATAGAATCCATCGCGTATAACCGGGGATATCACGTTATTATTACCCAAACGCACGAATCGTACGCGCGGGAGACGGCCAACGTGCAGCACTTGATATCGCGCCATGTAGATGGCTTGCTGGTATCTTTATCAGCCGAGACCACCGACCTGAGCCATTACCAATATTTGCATGATAAGGGATTCCCTATTGTTTTCTTCGATCGTGTAGCACCTAACATCGAGACTCATAAGGTTACTGTAAATAACTTCCAGGGCGCATTTGAGGCTACCGAGGAACTGATCAGAACCGGCTATAAGAAGATTGCGCATCTGACCAATTCCTATAACCTGCTGATCAGCAAGGAACGTTTGAACGGGTATAAGGCGGCGTTAGAAAAACATGGCATCCCCTTCAACCCCGAATACCTTAAACATTGCAACCATGGTGGCATGATACAGCACGAGGTGGAAACCACCATCCAGGAATTACTAAACCTGGATGATAAGCCCGATGCCCTGTTCATCACCAGCGACAGGCTGACCACCAATTGCCTGTATATATTAAAAAAACTGGGTTTACGCGTACCCGAGGATATCGCCATTGCCGGTTTTACCAATAGCGATGTTGCCGAACTTTTTGATCCGCCGCTTTCGGTAGTGCGCCAGCCCGCTTTCCAGATAGGCCAGATAGCTACCGAAATGCTGATCAACCTGATAGAAAGCAAACGCCCGGTTACCGAGTTTGTTACCGAGACGCTGGAAACGCAACTGATCACCCGCGCATCCACACATAAAAGCGGCAAAAAGAACAATGCCGGTTAATTGATTTTGTAAAAGATAGGTTGCACAGGCGCAAGGGCTTAGTGTTTTGAAAATATCCAAATAGGCTTTCAAAAAAAATCAGTAAACTTGCCCTGTTTTCGCGGGGACTGAGCGATACGGGGGCATTCGCCTGGTGTTTATACTGCCAAAGATCAAAAATTGCATGGTTATCGCCTGTAATTTTTGTCACCATATATAATAATGATGAGCAATAGCGGTCAAAATTCTGATGTTGATGTAGTTTTAATAGGCGCGGGTATCATGAGCGCCACTTTAGGTTTTATGCTGAAGGAATTGCAGCCCGACCTGAAGATCGAACTTTTTGAACGCCTTGACGTGATGGCCGCCGAAAGCAGCGACGCCATGAACAATGCCGGTACCGGCCACTCGGCTTTTTGCGAGCTGAACTACACCCCCCAATTGCCTGATGGTTCGGTTGATATCAGCAAGGCTATTAAAATTGCCGATCAGTTTGAAATTTCAAAGCAACTGTGGGCTTATCTTATCGATAAAAAATACATTACCGATCCTAAAACGTTCATCAATACCGTTCCGCACATCAGCTTTGTTTGGGGCGATGAAAACGTATCGTACCTAAGCAAACGTTACGAAGCCCTGAAGAAGAACCATTTCTTTGCCGAAATGGAATACACTGAAGACCCTGCCATACTAAAAACCTGGATGCCCCTGGTAATGGTTGGCCGTGATCCGGTCGAAAAGGTATCGGCTAATAAAATGGATCTGGGCACCGATGTTAACTTCGGCGCGCTGACCAAGGACCTGATCGGGGTGGCTAAAACCAAATCGGGTTTTAATGTGCACCTAAGTCATGATGTTACCAATATTAAACGCAGCAAAAACGGCGACTGGCAGGTAACTATAAAAGATAAAGTAAACGGGGGCAGCCGCAAGGTGAACGCCAAATTTGTGTTTGTTGGCGCCGGCGGTGGCGCTTTGCCCCTGCTGCAAAAATCAGGCATACCAGAAAGCAAGGGCTTTGGCGGTTTCCCGGTGAGCGGGCAGTGGTTAGTTTGCAACAACCCCGATATTATTAAACGCCACCAGGCTAAAGTTTATGGTAAGGCATCGGTAGGCTCGCCGCCAATGTCGGTACCGCATTTGGATACACGGGTTATCAATGGCAAGCGTTCGCTGCTATTTGGGCCCTATGCGGGCTTCAGCACCCGCTTCCTGAAGCGTGGTTCGCTGTGGGACCTGTTCGGGTCGATCAAACTAAACAATATCCGCCCGCTAATGGCCGCCGGTATAGATAATATCCCGTTGACCAAATACCTGATCAGTGAGGTAATGCAATCGCAGGATGACCGGGTGAAATCGCTGCGTGATTATTATCCCGAAGCTAAAAAGGAAGACTGGGAACTGGAGATAGCCGGCCAGCGTGTGCAGGTGATCAAAAAAGACCCGAAGCGCGGTGGCGTACTGGAGTTTGGCACCGAAGTGGTTACCGCTGCTGATGGCAGTATAGCCGCACTGCTGGGTGCTTCGCCGGGCGCGTCAACCTCGGTTCCTATCATGATACAATTAATAGAGCGTTGCTTTAAAGCGCAGGTTAAAACAGCTGAGTGGCAGGCTAAGCTAAAAGAGATGATCCCATCTTATGGTCAATCTTTAGCTAAGGATGCCGTTTTGAGCGCCGAAGTACGTAACCGCACCAGTAAGGCCTTGGGCCTGGTATAGCCAATTGTAGAATCTTATCATGAAGTCCTTTTAAAACAAGTTTTTAAAAAGACTTTCTTTTATAGGTACTTTCTTCCCGGTTTGATGAGCGTTTAGGATACCAAAGAACGATTTATTGAACTTAATTTTAATGGCTATGTCTAAATCTCACTTATTAATCGACTAATGCATCGGCCTAAAAAGGAGTCTATTCCGCTCATTTTCCATAAAAAAGCTATTGTTTTTTAATCGATTTTTAAAAATTGGTTTGCAGGATAGTACAATAAAATAACAATCGGGGTGGTTTTTAAGCCCAACGGGCATTTAGGACTATACAATATAGCAAAAATAATCGGGCTATCCAAAACTTAGTCGGCGTGTACGGCGTTTAAGTTAACTTAAAATTCCCTGCGGCGCAGGTAAAACCAACCGCCCACTAATGATGCCGGCGCGAAGATGAGTATTGCCATCCACTGTGTCCAATGGCTGCCGCCCGACATCAGCATAGATAATGCCGCGAAGCCCGCCATCATACCCGCTAACACATAATTTACCGTAAGGCTGCGGGTATGGGCTATGGATTGCAGCACTATCCCGGCTAATACAGAAAAGAAAAGACCGTAAACGCCGGTCAGCAGTTCAAATCCGGTGGATTGCGGTTTATGCGGATCGAGCCCGGCTGAATGGAAAAGCACCACCGCCGAAACCGCAAATATCAAATAGCCGGCAATTACGCCAAATATCTTCCTGATCATATATCAGTTGAAGGTAGAAAAATTTATGTTTACTCCATTACACATTCTTCATTACTGCTTCCCTCTTTCCGCGTAGCGGAGAGAGGGTGGTACAGCGAAGCGCTGACCGGGTGAGTCAACAAGTAAACAGGTCCTCGCCCCGGCTTTCTATGTGCTCAGATCATCTCATATTATTGTTTAACTACAACACCTCCACATAGTTGATAATGAAGCGGGCCACCTGCTCCTGCTCGGTAATGCTAAGGTCGTTGCCATCGTAGATCCAGTAACCCTGCGTGTCGAACAACACGCGGCCAAGGTAGTCGGGGTTGTCTTCAAAAGCGGTGTACAGGTGGTAGCAAAGGCCGTTGCTGCCGTTTATCACATCGGGTATCACTTTTATCACTTCATCGGGGCCGGCTTTGCGCTTTAGCCACGCTTTTGCTTCCGTGCAGAGGTATGTTTTTGTCGCCATCGTTGGTGGATGAATTCTGCAACAAATATATAAACTTACTAATATTTTTAGTAAAAAATTAAGTTTTATTTACTTGAAACAAAAAATAACAAGCACACCGTTTTTTTGGGGGAATGCGCATTAGTAAATCATGACAATTTTTGTAGATTTAACTACCATGAAAACCTTTACCATCTGCGTTAAGTTACTGACCGCTTTATCAATAGTTATTTTATTGGCATTTAGCCCGGCCGATGATCTGTTAGACGCGTTGCTGGCAAAAATAGAAAAGCGGGCTGCCGATTATCCGCAGGAAAAGATCCACCTGCATTTAGATAAACCCTATTATAGCATAGGCGAGGATATGTGGTTTAAAGCCTACGTAGTAGATGCGGCAGGCAATATGTTATCCGACCGGAGCAAGATATTATACATAGATCTGCTGGATGATCGCGACAGTGTAAAACAAACGCTGTTACTGCCGCTAATGAACGGCACTGCCAGCGGCAATGTGCATTTAAACGATTCGCTGCTTTCGGCGGGTAAATATCACATTTGCGCCTATACCAAATGGATGCAGAACTTCGGCAGCGAGTATTTTTTCAGGAAAGACATATCTATTGTGAACGCACTGAAAGGAGTGGTCAATAGCGCTTCTGAGAAACGCATAAACAACAAAAATTTGGCTACCGTTGCCGATGTGCAGTTCTTCCCCGAAGGTGGGCATTTAGTTTCAGGCATCCGCACTAAAATTGGGTTCAAAGCTTTAAAGCCCGATGGTTTGGGCGAAGATATCAGCGGATATATTGTTGAAGAAGGTAGCACCGGGCATGTGGCCGACTTTAAATCCGAACATGCTGGTATGGGCGTGTTCGCCCTGATGCCTGTTACCGGTAAATCCTATAACGCTATTATTAAACATGCAGATGGTTCTGAAAAGCGTTATCCACTACCAAAAGCCGATGAAAGTGGTTATGTGCTGAACATGAACCATGTGGGGGCGGATAGCCTTTCGGTAAAAATATCAACCAGTACAGGCTTGATTGCCGATAAAGAAGCTATCCTGATCGCCCAGTGCAATGGCATAGTGAAATTGGCGGCCAAACCGAAGTTGGATAACACAGGCAACCTTAGCTATATCTCCACTAAAAAATTCCCTACGGGTATCGTACAGTTTACCTTGTTTAGCCCAGAGATGAAACCCGTAGCGGAAAGACTGGTGTTTGTGCAGCACAATGATCAGCTAAGTGCCGACGTCAAGACCGATAAGCCCGAATATCCTAAACGAGGCAAGGTAAACATCGGTTTGGATGTAACTAATGTTTATGAGGAAGCGGTTATAGGCAGCTTTTCGGTAGCGGTAACCGATGAAGGCAAAGTTAGTACGGACGAGAATAACGAAACTACCATTCTATCCAACCTGCTTTTAACTTCGGATATCAAAGGCTATATCGAACAGCCCAACTATTATTTTAACCTGCAAAATCCCGACAGGTCAAAATATCTTGACCTGTTGTTATTAACCCAAGGCTGGCGACGGTTTAGCTGGGCCGATCTGCTGACTGATAAATACCCCGCAATTAAATATCAGCCTGAACAAAGCCTGGCGGTTACCGGAAGTGTGCTTACCCTCGGTAACAAACCTGTTCCCAAGGCCAAAGTAAACTTAATTGCGCGTTCTGGCGGTGGTCTTATTATGCTGAATACGGTAGCTGATGACCAGGGCCATTTTGCTTTTACAGGGCTGGATATTGCTGACAGCACTAAGGTAATGGTAAAGGCCACCAGGGCCAACAATGGCACCCAGGTAAAAACAGTTATCGACCGGAAACCGCGTTTAAATTATGCCGGGAATTATAGCGCTCTTTATATAAATAGCACAGGATTGGATAACTACTTGCAACAAACCCGCAATCAATTTACCGAAATGTCTAAATTGGGGCTGATAAAAAACGCCATCGCGCTAAAAGAGGTAAATATTAAAGCCGTGAGGGAAAGAGACAAATTTACGATGGCAAAAATGATTCCGCACTCCTCAAACCTCGATCCGGGAAATGCGGATTATGTGATCAAACAAGATAAACTGGAGCAAGAAACTTATTTAACAGACGCATTAGCAACCATTCCGGGTCTCGAAGTCAAAAAAAATGGGATATATTCTACGCGTGCATCTTCGTTAGGTGGAGCGAAACCAATGGCGATAATTCTTGACGGAGCTCGAATCCCAGCGGGAGTAATGAGTTCCATCAACCCTTTTGATCTGGCTGGTATAGAAGTGCTCGTCGGGGCATCCAGAGCAATATATGGTTCAGAAGGCAGCAGTGGAGTTATTATCATCACCACCAAACGCGGTGGCGAGAACGACTCTCCACCCAATATTTTCAACATTGCCCACTACACCCCACAGGGCTACGCAGCAGTTAAACAATTCTACTCCCCCGCCTACGATACCCCCAACCAAACCAAAATGGCCGATTTGCGCAGCACCATCTACTGGAACCCCGATGTGGTTACCGGATCCGATGGCAAAGCCAATTTTTCGTTCTACAATGCCGATGGTACAGGTACTTATAAGGTTACCATAGAAGGGATGGATACTAAAGGCGGCTTGTTACGCAAAACATTTACTTATGTGGTGAAGTGAGATACGAAAAGGCCCTTATGCCACCACAAAACTGGCTGTTAGTGGCCTGCCAATGCTGCGCGAATGAATAATTTATATTCAACAACTAATTTTGGGGCAAGTATACGCCGGTAAAAAATCCTCAATATTTTTTTTGTAGATTTAACTACCATGAAAACCTTTACCATCTGCGTTAAGTTGCTGACCGCTTTATCGATAGTTATTTTATCGGCATTTAGCCCGGCCGATGATCTGTTAGACGCGTTGCTGGCAAAGATAGAAAAGCGGGCTGCCGATTATCCGCAGGAAAAGATCCACCTGCAACTGGATAAACCATACTACAGCATAGGCGAGGATATGTGGTTTAAAGCTTATATTGTTGACGCACGCCAAAATTACCTGTCCGTCCAAAGCAAAATATTATATGTCGATCTGATCGACAGTCGCGATTCGGTGCGCCAAACATTACTGCTACCGGTAGAGAATGGCCTGGCGCGCGGCAATATGTACCTGAGCGATTCGCTGCTCAGTGCCGGTAATTACCGCATTTGCGCGTACACCAAATGGATGGCCAATTTTAGCAGCGAATATTTTTTCACCCAGCATATCTCTATTGTAAACGCGCTGAAAAGCACGGGGAGCAGCAGTTTAGATAATAACAGAAAGCCGGTATCAGCTGCCGATATACAATTTTTTGCCGAGGGCGGGCATTTGGTTACCGGCATTCGCACCAAAATAGGCTTTAAAGCCCTAAAGCCCGATGGTTTTGGCGAAGATGTTTCGGGCTATGTAATTGCAGACGGGAGCAGCGAGCATGTAGCCGAATTTAAATCGGGACATGCGGGTATGGGTATTTTTGCCCTGGCGCCCGCTGTAGGTAAAAATTATGCGGCTGTAATTAAACATGCCGATGGTGTTGAAAAGCGTTATCCCCTTCCTACGGCCGAAGCAAGCGGATACGTATTAAATGTCAATCATACCGGTAAGGACAGTCTCTCCATAAGGGTATCCGCCAGTCCCGATCTGCTTAACAGCCGGGAAGCGGTGGTGATAGCTCAGTGCAATGGCGTGGTACAGTTTGCAGCTAAGGTAAAACTGGATAAGGCATCTAACACCAGTTATGTCTCCGCTAAAAATTTCCGGACAGGTATCGTGCAGTTTACCCTTTTCTCGCCCGATTATTTACCGGTTGCCGAACGGCTGGTTTTTATAGATCATGGCAGCACCATAAATGCCGATATCAAGGCAGACAAGGCTGAATATGCCAAACGCGGCAAAGTAGCTTTAGACATTGCCGTAAAAAACGCTTTAGACGAACCGGTAACAGGTAGTTTCTCTGTCGCGGTAACCGATGCGGGCAAGGTGATAACCGATGAGGACAGCGGTAACTCTATCCTGACAAACTTGCTGCTAACATCAGACATTAAAGGACATATAGAGCAGCCGGGGTATTACTTTAACCCGGCAAACCCCGACAGGCTGAAGCACCTGGATCAGCTGTTATTAACCCAGGGCTGGCGGCGTTTTAGCTGGGCCGATCTGCAAGCCAATAAATTCCCAACCATTAAATACCCGCACGAGCAAAGCCTTACAGTAAGCGGCAGGATCCTTACGCTGGGAAATAAACCGGTGCCTAACGGCAAGGTGATGCTATTTGCCAAATCGGCCGATGGCCCGCTTATTTTAGATACCGTTGCTGATGAGAAGGGGCATTTTGTTTTTAACAACCTGTACCTGGCCGATACTGCTAAAGTGGTGGTGAAAGCTACAAAAGCCAACAATGGCACACAGGTAAAAACGGTGATAGACCCTAAGCCAAGGTTTGCCAGGCTGCAAGCCAATGGAAATATGCAAATTAACAACACCGGCCTCGCGCTTGATAATTACCTGAAGCAAACCCGCGGGCAATTTGCCGAACTTAATAAATTGGGGCTTACAAAGGGCAACACCCTACTAAAGGAAGTGGCAGTTAAAGGCTTACGCGACCGTGATAAGTTTGTAAAGGCCAAAATGATACCGAATTCCGCCAATCTTGATCCGGGCTCGGCCGATTATGTACTTAAACAAGAGCAACTGGAAAAGGAAACTTATTTTTCGGACGCCATGCGCCGTATACCCGGTATTGATATTGTTGAAGGCAAAACCGGGATCGATATATATTCGGTACGGGCAAGCGGCACATCTTTTTCGCGTACCGACGAAAAAAGACGAAGTATGTTGATTGTGATAGACGGGGCACAATTAGACGCGCTGTCCGCCCCTCCTGTGCTTAAAGCCCTTAATCCGCAAGACCTGACAGGTGTTGAAGTATTAACGGGTTTAGGTAAAACAATTTACGGTGAAGCCGGCAATAAAGGTGTTATTATCATCACCACCAAGCGCGGCGGCGAAAATGACGCGCCTAACCTTGTTTTTAATATCAACCATAATCTTTCGCAGGGGTATTCGACGGTGAAAGAGTTCTACTCGCCCAATTACGATACGCCAAACGATCAAACTAACAAAGCTGATCTCCGCTCCACCATTTACTGGAACCCCGATGTGGTTACCGGGGCCGACGGCAAAGCCAATATATCGTTTTACAATGCTGACGGAACAGGTAGCTATCGGGTTACGTTGGAAGGCATGGATACCAAGGGCGGGCTGGTGAGGAAAACGTTTACTTACATAGTGAAGTAAGCCAGCGGTGAGTGAGACCTGTGGGCTATTACTTCAACAGCATTAGGTGTAGTGAATGACAACTGCGGTACAACTGTTTAAACGGTAACTATATCGTAGTTTATATGATTCATTTATAACACTTTAAAATATAAATGTTTTATTATATTTGAATAAGGTTTTTGATCAAATCAATCTAACTAATAAACTTTATCCAATAAATTATGAAAAAAGTACTATTAAGTGTAATGGTGGTGTTTTTTATATTGCCACTATCCTCATTCAAGTCGGACTATGTTCTGGCAAAAAATTTCCAAATCAAAGAGTTAAAAAAACAGACTGATCCATTCATCGGTGAGTTTTATTATGCCCCTACAGGTCAAAATTATTATGTTTATGGAGATAGTGCAGGAAATGTCACGTACCTTGAAGATGATAACGGACCAGTAACTACTTTTTTTGGAACGTGGGGAACAGATTATGGTTTGAGCCATGATTGTTTGGGAGTGTGGCTCTTTATTGGAGTAGGCCCTGGCTATATTTATAACGACATACTTTATCAATGATTTAACCTGCTATTTTAGAAGCCCTGCCTATAACCCAGCAGGGCTTTTTTGTTTGGTGTCTCGTCCTGAAAGTTATTGCGTCCCAAGCAACACTTTAGCGGTGATGGCGTATTAAACGCATATCCGGGCGGGCATCCACGCCCAGATACCAAAAGGTGTAAGCGTCCACGCTTCAATGGGCGGTAAAGTTTTGAAAAATTCGTAATGTTTAAACGTTATTTCAACCTGTTGGCGGTTTTATGACCGATCTCCCAGACTTACGATTTTTCAAAACTTCGCAAGTCTTTCGCTCCCCTTTGTAAAAAACATTTTACAACCCTAATCCCCTATCTCTCAAACATTTTCCTCCATCCTGGTATTATCCTATTCAAAAAACGCGGAAAGCCTGTTCAGCCGGGCCTTCCACAAAACAGATGAGGATGAATATTTGCCGATACCTGCTTACCGCCCTTATTTGCACCTGCAGCAGTGCCGCTGTGCTGGCGCAGGACAGCACCCTGATCGGTGTTCCGCTGAAATGGGATATCCAAAAATGTATCGAATACGCTAAAAAGAACAATATCCAGATCAATAGCCTGCGCCTTAGTCAAAAGATAAGTGAGCAGGAGTTTTTGCTGGCCAAAGCCTCCCGCCTGCCCGATCTGTCGGCCTCGGCTTCGCAAAATTTCGGGCATAGCAATAGCGCGGGTTCAGGTAGCGGCCGCTCGGGCTTTACGGCTTCGGGCAATTATGGGTTGAGTTCATCTGTAACGCTGTATAACGGCAATTACATCAACAACAACATCGCCCAAAAGAATTTGGCCCAGCAGGTAGCCAACCTGAGCGTAATGCAGCAGGAAAACGATATCACACTGCAAATTACCCAGGCTTATTTAACCATACTGCTGGATAAGGAGACCATTGTTTACAATAGCGACGTGGTTACCACATCGCAAGCACAACTGAAGCAGTATCAGCAAAAATTTGATGTAGGCGCCATCGCCCGTAAGGATCTGGTGCAATTACAGGCCCAGGTAGCTACCGATCAGTACAACCTCGTTACTGCCAAAAACCAGGAGCGGCAAGACCTGCTCACACTCAAGCAACTGCTGCTGCTGCCAACCGATGCCACATTCGACGTGGTAAAACCCGATACCATTGCCCCGGTTAACACCAACACACCGCTGCACGATGCCGAGCAAATAGCCCTGAAGAACCGCCCCGAAATAAAAAGCGGTCAGCTGGCGGTTGATATCGCACAGTACGATGTGGCCAAGGCCAACGCCGGGTATAAACCTTTCCTCAGCGCAGGCGGATCCGTTGGCGCCAGTTACGTTACCGGTAACGGGGATTACTTTTCGCAGTTGAACCGCAATTTTAACCAGCAGATAGGTTTGAATTTATCGATCCCCATCTTCACCAAGCGACAGGTAAAAACGCAGGTAGAAGAGGCTAAAATTGGTGTAGACCAGGCCAAACTGGATTTTACCAATACCAGGATCACGCTATCGCAACAGGTAGAGCGGGCCTACATTAACGTGCAAAACGCGCAGGGCCAGTACGAGGCCGCCCAGCAAGAGTTTAAATTTAACCAGGAAAGCTACCGCATTGCCAACGAGCAATTGAAGGTGGGCGTGGCCAACATGGTGGAGTTTCTGCAACAGAAGAATTTGTATATACAGGCCCAGCAATCGTACATACAATCTAAGTACAACACGCTGCTCAGTTTAAAGATATATGACTTTTACAAAGGGATACCCATTACCTTATAACCGCCTATAGAGATGGACAATAAGTATAAAAAAATATTGATAGTTGCCGCCATAATAGCGGGCCTGCTGCTCATTTGGTGGTTCTTTATCCGCAAGCCCGAAAAACCCATTGTGCTGCAAAGTGAAAAGCCTACACGTGGCTACATCGCCCTTAGCGTTACGGCCACAGGCAGGATCCAGCCGGTGGATACGGTTACGGTGGGTTCGCAGGTGTCGGGCATTATCAGCAAACTGTATGTTGATTTTAACTCGAAGGTAAAGAAGGGCCAGAAATTAGCCGAGCTTGACCGTTCGCTGCTACAGGCCACGGTAGACCAGGCCAGTGGCAATGTATCAAACAACAAGGCGCAGGTGGCATTACAAACCGCCAACTTTGGCCGCGAAAGCCTGCTGTATAAAACCGATGCCATCAGCAAGGCCGAATATGATAACGCGCTGGCTACCTTCAACTCCTCAAAGGCGCAACTGGCCAGTTCGCAGGCGCAGTTGCGGTCGGCGCAGAAGAATTTATCATATACCGATATTTATTCGCCTATTGATGGTGTGGTGCTTAACCGTAACGTAAACGTAGGCCAAACCGTAGCGGCCAGCTTCAACACGCCTACCCTGTTCATCATCGCGAGGGATATTACCAAAATGCAGGTGCAGGCCAATGTAGATGAGGCCGATATTGGCGATGTAAAAGCCGGCCAGCGTGTAAGCTTTACGGTGGATGCCTTTATCAACGATCAGTTTAAGGGCAAAGTGCTGGATATCCGCCTGCACCCCAGCGTATCGGCCAATGTGGTTACTTACACCACCATTATCGATGCCCCTAACGATGACGAAAAGCTGAAGCCAGGCATGACTGCCAATATTATCATCTACACCAAAGAGGTAAACAACGCCCTGCTGATACCGGCCAAAGCACTGAAATTTACACCAGATTCATCGCTGATGAAGGATTACGAGATAGTTGGTAAAATTGGCGGCAAAGGGAAAGGCAAAAAGCGTACGGGAGCTGCCGGTGGCCCGGGTGGTGGCGGAGGCGGCGCATCAGGCGGTGGCATGAATGCTAATGCCGCCGGCGGCGCTACGCATACCGCCAAAAGCCGTAAGGACAGCAGCGGCGTAGCCGCCCAGCATGCTACCGTTTGGGTATTGCAGGGCAAAAAGCTGATCCAGAAACGGATTAAGATAGGCCTGAACGATAATACCCAGGTAGAGGTACTATCGGGCCTTACAGAGAACGATATGGTGGTGACCAGCATGCCGGAAACAGCGGCCACTGCTAAAGCAGGCGGTACGGCAGGTAGCCCGTTTATGCCGCAACGCCGTGGCGGTGGTGGCGGAGGAGGCAGGCGATGAGCAAAACCGCAAAAAAAATATTGGAACTACACGACCTGAAACGCGAGTTTAAGGTAGGTAGCGAAACCGTGCGCGCGCTAAAAGGCATCTCGTTTGATGTAAACGCCGGCGAGTTCGTTACCATTATGGGCAGTAGTGGTTCGGGAAAAACCACCCTGTTGAATATTTTGGGCTGTTTAGATAAACCCAGCGACGGCACTTACCTGCTGGATAATGTAAATGTAAAGGAACTAAGCCGAGATGAATTGGCCACGCTGCGTAACCACAAGATAGGCTTCGTGTTCCAGGCGTATAATTTGCTGCCACGTACGTCGGCATTGGAGAATGTGGAACTGCCCCTGCTCTATAATAAAGACATTAGCAGCAGCGAACGCCGCGACAGGGCCATCCATGCGCTGGAAGCTGTGCGACTGGCCGATCGCCACGACCATACGCCCAGCCAGCTATCGGGCGGACAGCAGCAGCGTGTGGCCATTGCCCGCGCGCTGGTAAACGAGCCGGTGATGATCCTGGCCGATGAGGCTACGGGTAACCTTGATTCGCGCACATCGTACGAGATAATGGCCCTGATGCAGGACCTGAACCAAAACCAGGGCAAGACCATTGTATTCGTTACACACGAGCCGGATATCGCTTCGTTCAGTAGCCGTACCGTAATGCTGCGCGATGGTATCATACAGAAGGATAACATCAACGAAAACTTAAAGTCGGCCAAAGAGGTATTGGCCAGCCTGCCAACCACAGACGATTATTAAACCATGAATATATTTAACCTGGTACGCATCGCCTTCCGCGCCCTGCTTCGCAATAAGCTGAGGGCGTTCCTCACCATGCTCGGTATCATTATCGGCGTGGGGGCGGTTATTGCCATGGTAGCCATCGGGCAGGGATCAAAGGAAAGTATCCAGTCGCAACTGAGCAGCATGGGCAGCAATATGATCACCGTATCCCCTGCCAGTAATATCAATGGCGGTGTGCGTATTGCCGGTACCAGCTTCCAAACATTAACCGAAAAGGATATAAAGGCCCTGCAACGGGGCGCCGAAAATATCACCGAGTTATCGCCGTCAGTAACCTCGCGCGGGCAGGCCATAAACGGCGCGCTCAACTGGCCAACGCAGATACAGGGCGTTAGTCCCGATTTTTTGGATATCCGTAAACTATCATTAAAGGACGGTATACTTTTCACCAACCAGGATGTATTGACATCGGCCAAGGTATGTTTGATCGGTCAAACCGTTATCGACAACATTTTTCCCAACGGCGAGAACCCTATCGGCAAGGTGATCCGTTTTAACCGCATCCCCTTCCAGATCATCGGGGTACTGAACCAAAAAGGCCAAAATGCCTTCGGGCAAGACCAGGACGATATCATCATCGCCCCCTACACCACCGTACAGAAGCGGATCCTGGCTACCATTTATTATCAAAACATTTACGCCTCTGCCGCCAGCGCCGATGCCACCGACGCGGCCGTTAACGAAATGACCGATATCCTGCGCGATTCGCACCGCTTGCGCGATACCGAGGATAACGACTTCCAGGTACGCACCCAGGCCGAGCTGATCAGCACGCTGAGTTCTACCAGCGGTTTGCTAACTACCCTGCTTACCGCCATAGCGGGTATTTCGCTGGTTATCGGCGGTATCGGCATCATGAATATTATGTACGTATCGGTAACGGAGCGTACCAAGGAGATCGGCCTGCGCATGTCCATTGGCGCCCGCGGGATCGATATCATGCTGCAATTCCTGATCGAGGCCATCATTATCAGTATCATCGGCGGCATTATCGGCGTGCTGCTGGGCATACTGGCCAGTCATATTGTTACGCTTACCTTAAGCTGGCCGACGATCATCTCGCAAACATCCATCGTCGTATCATTTATTGTCTGTGCCATTACGGGGATCTTCTTTGGATACTACCCGGCGCAGAAAGCATCGAGATTGGATCCGATAGAGGCGTTGAGGTATGAGTAGGGAATCGGCTACGGTATAGAAACAGACTTACGAAGTTTTAAAAACTTCGTAAGTCTTTCAATCTTAATGCTCCTGCCCTCTTTTCGCGCAGCGGAGAGAGGGCCGACCAGCGAAGCGTAGTCTCGGGGTGAGTATACCCGTTATCACGGCTCCCCTATCGTCCATTTCGGCACATAGCCTGTTTGATTATTAAACGCCACTTTATAAAACCCCGCGCCCTTTTCCAGCACCTGCACCTTGGCATTTCCAGGGATATTGGCCAGCACCGCCGACCGGTAGCTGGCCTGTTCGTGCAGCGATACTACACCCGTCATATTTGCTTTTAGGTAAGTTGTGTAAGTATTATCATCCACAGGTGGCTGTTTATCTGCCTGGCGGGCAATAGTTGGTGGCGGGATAATCTCAGGCGCGGGTTTTACCGGGACATTTGGTTTGGCAACACCGGGGACAGGCATGCTAACCATGGCCGAAGTATTCACCTGCTTTACAGCGACAGGCTTTATGGTATCAACATGGGCTATAAAGGCTTTTTTGGCGATGGGTTTGGCTGTAACTAAACGATGCTTTTTATGGCGATATTTGGGTTTGACAACTTCGGCCGCTACCGGTTTTACCACCGCTTTTTTCTTCCCGCCGTTCATCGATCTATAAACGTACATACCGAACAGGCCCGTCAGTAAAATAAGGGAAAGCGTAACGGCAATGTTCAGGTGCTTCAGTTTGAAATAGTATAACCGTCGCTGATAATGCTTTTTATAGGCCATATCGTACTTGCGGCGACGAACAGGGTCGCTTAGTATTTCGAAAGCCTCTGTTACCTCCCTGAAATGGCTGTCAAGAAAATCGTCCTGCTCCTGCCCGGGCGGCTGCAACTTGCGGGCCAGTTTGCGGTAAGCCGAGTTCAACTCCTGCGGTGTACAGTCGCGTTCGGTGCCCAGGATGTAGTAGAAGTCTTTCATACTTAATCAAATACAGCGCAATCCACAATTTGATTAAGTTTTTTAATTATAGTTTAATTGGGATGATGAATTTTTAAATTTCACGTCTTCAATGAAAATAAATCACTCATCTATAGCAAAACACTATGTGTCCCGACTTTACGACAATTGGTGTAAATAATTTGCAATTTCATATCCTCCCTGTTTAGGTTTAAGTATTAAAAAATTCCACCGGGAGTTTAATATCAATTAACTATTACCTATGCCTTTTTCACAACTACAGTTCCACATGTGCCACATATCGTTTTTTATTAACTGTCATTTATCAAAAATCCAGGCATTCACTTAAATCAAAATATTGTTTCGCGAACAAGGGAGATGCCTGTCTTGGGTAAAACAGGATAGGGAAAAACGCCGAAACCCGAATAATAGAGGCAAAAATACATTTAACAAACAATGAAAAAATTAAATTCTAAATTGTGGGGCTTAGAGAGTCTAACAAAAGAGCAAATGAAAAATGTTACAGGGGGAAGTGGCAGTGATTGTATTTTAATTTGTTGGTGTAATCAAACTGGACAAAATTGGGCAATTCCCGATTGCAGTGGCTGGTCTGACAAGGATGTAGAAGATGAAATGAGATCACATTGTAACGGAAGCATCGATGGGGGTTGCGAAAGGCCCCTTTAATCAGGTTGTGTTATGTGGGCCAAGTTTGGCCCACATTTACTTTTTTTAAATAAACTATTTTATATACGAAAATGAAGTTAACAAAGCCAAAAGCTATCCGCTTATTTCTTAAATGCAACATTATTTTGAATATTTTAATTTTGTTCGAGATTAAAACTTTTGCCCAAAAATTACCAAATGTGCAAACAACCAATCTGTGGGCACCTGCCAATATCAAAATCGATGGGAATATAAAGGATTGGCCTGCCGATTTTAAGGCACACAACAGCGCTACCGATTTTTTTTATACTATGGCGAATGATGACAAATACCTGTATATAGTAATACAGGAAAGAGACCCGCATATTATTTCAAGCATGTTTAGTGGGGGAGTAACTATTGCGGTTAAAAGTTTTGGCAATAAAGCAGATTATGGGAAAGCCGTTACTTACCCTGTATATGATCCCCGATTACCCATGTATGTAAATTTTCGGGCTAAACCTAAAGTGCTGGATAGTTCCAAAACCGAACTGCTTCAATTGGATTCTTTTGTCAGGGCAAGTAATCTTCGCCTTACGCAAATGTCAAAAACCATCAAGGTTGCCAATATAGAGGGGCTGGATTCTACATTATCCGTTTATAATGACGAAGGGATCAAAGCGGCATCATTATTTAATAACAAAATGTTTTACACCATTGAGTTTGCTATATCATTGCAGCGCCTAAACTTGTCGGCTGATAAGGTGGATAAATTTAATTACCAAATAAAAATAAATGAGGTAGAAGAACGCGGCATGACCATTAACAGGGATGAAACAGGAAACATCACACTTTTTAAAGGGGGGGCCAATGCTCAGGTTGGGCAATCAGCTACGTATTTCAATGGCGAATACACCTTAGCAAAAAAACCATAACTATAAAATGAAGTGGCTATTTATCATACTTGCCAGCTTGTTTGCCATAAACACAACTTACGCCCAGAAATTACCTAACGTACAAAAGGCCAGCGTTTGGGCGCCAGCCAATATTAAAATAGATGGAAAAGCGGATGAATGGAATGATCAATATCAAGCCCACAACAACGCTACTGATATTTATTACAGCATATCAAATGACAGTGAAAACATTTACCTTATACTGAAAATAACAAGAGCCTTTGTTATAGATAAAATAATTAAAGGCAATATTAGCCTTACAATAAATCATACCTTAAAGAAAAAAGATGATTCCCCGGTTACTATCACCTATCCTGTTTTAAAGCGTGCTGATGCCAACTCCGTATCCAACCTGCTTAATAGTAAAATTGGCACACATAATGATGCTGCCGGAGTGGATAATTCGCTTAAAGGCTTAAACAATTTATTGTCAACCAAATCAAAATCCATCAATGTACAGGGTATTAAAAACATACCCGACGATGATATTTCTGTTTACAATGATGAGGGCATAAAAGCGGTCTCGAAATTTGATAAACCTTTAGTCTACGTTTACGAATTGGCTGTTCCTTTAAGATATTTCGACTTGCCTAATAACGGTTTAGATGCATTCAGCTATCATATTAAATTAAATGCGGAAAAAGAAAGTAACAATACAAATGTAGAAGCACTGGTAAGCCCCATGAATTCAGGTGGCCTTCCGCCTCCACCTCCTCCGGCAAGAGCTTCCGTAGCTACCACAGATTTTTGGGGTGAATACACCTTAGCTAAAAACCGTGATGAATGGTTAAAAACATACCAATCCGTCATAAAAAATATTTTGCAATAAATTAGGATTTGCAATTTATTTCATAAATTTCGATACAAATCTCCCCCCAAAACATGTCAGCTATAACAGGCTTTTTTTCAAGTAAAAAAGGCATTATCATCACCACCGTATCGTTGGTTTGCGTGGCAGCTATTGCCTACGCGGTAAAACATTTTTCAAAGCCTCAACCTGTCGACCGCTCGTTCAGCAAGTACATCGAATCGTACACAGCCGGGATGATCTCCAAAGAGAGCAGCATCCGCATTAAACTGGTGCGTCAGGTACAGGGCACCCACGTGCAAAACGAGGCCCTGCCCGATGGCATTTTTAGCTTTAGTCCGGCCATAAAAGGCAAAGCTTTTTGGGTGGACGCGCTGACCATCGAGTTTCGCCCCGCGCAAAAGCTGGACCCCGATAAAGCCTACCAGGCGAAATTTAAGCTGGGCAAGGTGATCGACGTGCCAGAGCGCTACCAGGAATTTGAGTTCGGCTTCCAAACCATGAAGCCCGATTTTACCGTAACGTATAACGGCCTGCAAACCTCGCCCCGGAATTCGGTAGATAAAATGAAGCTGGACGGCGTGATCCAAACCGCCGATGCCGAGAAGAACGAACTGGTAGAGAAGCTGATATCGGTCAGCTACCCGTCCGAAACGCATATCAGCTGGCAGCATAATGCTTATAATCATACACATACATTCACTATTGATAAGATCACCCGCGCGGCGGATAACATCACCCCGCTCACCATCAACTGGGATGGTAGTCCGCTAAACGTGGATAAAAAGGGATCGAAAGCTTATGACGTACCCGCCGTTGGCGATTTCCGCGTGCTGGATGTGCGTGCCGTGCAGGACCAGGAGCAATACGTTTTAGTGCAGTTTTCGGATGCGATAATGGTTGGACAGGAACTGAACGGTCTCATCGGTATCGGTAACACCACCGAACCATCGTACACCATTGAGGGCAGCATGGTCAAAGTATACAGCGCCGAGCGTTTGGATGGCAATTACGATGTGTTTGTGAATCCCGGCATCGAGAATATGTCGCATCAAAAGATCACCAAAACCTATAAGGCCAACGTGTTCTTCGAGAATAAGCTGCCTGCCGTAACCATCCCCGGCAAGGGCGTGGTGCTGCCAAGCGCCGGTAAACTGCTGATGCCTTTTGAAGCCGTAAACCTTAACGCGGTGGATGTGAGCATTATTAAGGTTTACGAGGATAATGTGGCGCAATACTTCCAGGAGAACGATTACGATGGCGGCAGCGAACTGCGCCGCGTAGGTAAGCCGGTTGTGCAGAAAACCATCCGGCTGGATGCTGACAAATCGGTTAATCTGAATAAAAAGACCCGCTTTATGCTTGATCTGGATAAGCTGATCCGCACCGAGCCGGGCGCTATCTACCGGGTCATCATCGGCTTCAGGCAAGAGTATTCGCTGTACAATTGCAGCGCCGGTGGCCCTGTAAAAACCGATAATAACGATAACGAGTATTATGGCGATGACGAAGAAGGCGGCGGTGGCCGCGGCGTAAGCGACGAAGACGATGACTTTTGGAGTAAGTACGATAGCTACTACCCTACCAATTACAATTGGGCCGATAAGGATAATCCCTGCACACCGTCTTATTTCACCAAAACTAAATGGGCTACCCGCAACATCATCGCATCAAACATTGGCCTGGTGGCCAAGCGCGGTACCGATAACAGCATGATGGTTGTAGCTACCGATATTTTAACAGCGCAACCAATATCGGGCGTGGAAATTGATCTGCAGGATTACCAGCGGCAGGTCATCATGAAAACCACGACCGATAGCTACGGTTTGGCCAAGTTTGATATCAAGCGCAAGCCTTACCTGCTGGTGGCCAAACGCGGCGATGAACGCGGTTACCTGAAGCTTGACGACGGCAATGCCCTGCCCCTCACCCGCTTTGATGTGGGCGGAGACCAGGTGCAAACCGGCCTAAAGGGCTTCATCTATGGCGAACGCGGCGTATGGCGTCCGGGCGATAGCATCTACCTATCATTTATATTGGAGGATAAGGCTAAGAAACTGCCCGCGGATATGCCGGTAGAGTTCAATTTTTACAACCCGATGGGGCAATTATACAGCAGGTTGGTGCAAAACAAATCGGTTGATGGCTTTTACAGCTTCCACACCGGCACGCAAACTACCGATGTTACCGGCAACTGGACAGCCAAGATAAAAGTGGGCGGCGCTACCTTTAGCAAAAACATTAAGGTGGAGACCATTATGCCGAACCGCCTGAAGCTGAAACTCGATTTTAACGGGCAAACGGAGTTGACCAAAGACAAGGATACCCGCGGCACACTGAATGCCAAATGGCTGTTCGGCGGTACGGCGCAAAACCTTAAGGCCAAGGTTGATGCCTACCTGTCATCGCAAAAAACATCTTTTAAAAACTTCGACGGTTACGATTTTGACGACCCGAAGATCGATTTCAAGACACAAGTCTCTACCGTGTTCGATGGGCATTTAGATGCCGATGGCAATACCAGCATCAACGCCAACATATCATCGGAGATGGAAGCGCCGGGACAATTACGCGCTAATTTTTTAGTAAAGGTTTTTGAACCGGGCGGCAATTTCAGCATCCACCAAACCAGTTTGCCTTATAATATGTACCCGGGCTATGTGGGTATTAAGGCGCCAAAGGGTAACGCCCTTTCTGGGATGCTGGTAACCGGCAAAGACCATATTTTTGATATTGTAGATGTGGATACCAAAGGCAACCCGCTGCCGGGCAAGCGCGAGGTGCAGGTTGAGCTGTACAAGGTGCGCTGGCATTGGTGGTGGGATAATACCGGTAACCAAAGCAGCAACTTTACGCAGGATAAATACAACAAGCTGATCAAAACCCAAACCATCACCCTTAACAATGGGCGCGGCACCTGGACCATGCACATCGATCAGCCCGAATGGGGCCAGTACATTGTAAAGGTTAAGGACGAGGAGACCGGCCATACCACCGGCCACGAGGTATACATCGATTGGCCGAACTGGGCGCAGCGCCTGCAACAGGATAACCCGAGCGAGGCGGCCATGCTATCGTTCACATCCGATAAAAAGAATTATAAGGTTGGCGAGGAAGCTACGCTCACCATTCCTACCCCGGCTAATGGCAGGGCTTTAATTAGCTTTGAGAACGGCACCAAGGTTTTAAAAACCGATTGGATAAACACCAATAAGGGCCAAACGCAATATCATTTTAAGGTTGATGAAACCATGGCCCCCAACGTTTTTGTGAACGTTACGCTGCTGCAACCCCATTCGCAAACCGTGAACGACCTGCCGATACGCATGTACGGCGCGATACCGCTGCTGGTAGATAACCCCGCCACCATCCTGAAGCCGGTGATCAGCATGCCGGATAAGCTGAGGCCTGAGACAAAATCGGCGGTAACGGTATCCGAAGCATCGGGCAAGGAGATGACCTATACGCTGGCCATTGTTGACGAGGGCCTGCTGGATATTACCAATTATAATACGCCTAACCCGCACGAAACCTTTTACGCCCGTGAGGCTTTGGGTGTGAAGACCTGGGACCTGTTCGACTACGTGATCGGCGCTTATGGCGGCGACCTGGAACGCATCCTGAGCATCGGTGGTGATGCCGGGGGGCGCAATCTGAACCGTAATATCTCGGTAAACCGCTTTAAGCCGGTGGTGAAGTTTATGGGGCCGTTCCACATGGGCGCGGGCGAAAAGCAAACACACGCCTTTACCCTGCCGCAATATATCGGTTCGGTTAAGGTGATGGTGATTGCCGGACACGAGGGCGCTTATGGCTTCGCCGATAAGGCCGTGGCCGTGAAAAAGCCGTTGATGGTACTGGCTACCCTGCCACGGGTTTTAGGCCCGACCGAAAAGATAGAACTACCGGTTACCGTTTTCGCTACCGAGAATAATATCAAAACGGTGAGCGTGGATATCCAGTCGAACGCGTTTACGAATGTAACCTCGCATCAAACCTTAACATTCACCAAACCGGGCGATCAATTGGTGACCTTCCCGCTGGAGGTGAAGAACTTTATTGGCATTGGTAAGGTGCGCGTAGTGGCCAAAAGCGGCAGCGAAACCGCCGCTTACGATGTAGAACTATCCGTGCGCAACCCCAACCCGGGCATTACCCGTGTGCTGGAAAAAGAATTGGAGCCAGGCCAAAGCTGGGGCAGTCCGTATACTGCCGTGGGTATGAACGGCACCAACAAAACCACGCTGGAGGCATCCAACATCCCATCATTAAACCTGGCCAAGCGCTTGAATTACCTGATGGAATATCCGCATGGCTGCGTGGAACAAACCACCTCATCGGTGTTCCCGCAATTGTATTTAGAGCAGCTGACCGACCTCTCGCCGGGGCAAAAAGCTACTGTAGACCGCAACATACAGGCAGGCATCCGCAAGCTGGCCGGCTTCCAGTTGCCAAAGGGCGGACTGAGCTACTGGCCGGATGGCGGCGAGGCTAACGATTGGGGTACCAATTATGCCGGGCACTTTATGCTGGCCGCGCAGGCCGCAGGCTATGCCCTGCCGGTTGGCTTTATAGAGCATTGGAAAATGTACCAGCGCCAGCAAGCCTTATCATGGGCGCCAAACAGCCGCACCTTCTACGGCGCCGACCTTGATCAGGCTTATCGCCTGTACCTGCTGGCCCTTGCACATGCGCCGGAGTTAGGTGCCATGAACCGCTTAAAGGAGTTCCCATATATTTCACCGGAAGCTAAATGGCGGTTGGCGGCGGCTTATAAACTGGCCGGTCAGCCGGAAATAGCCTTGCGGATGATACAAGGTTTGCCCTTAATTGTTAAGCCATACAACAGCATGTGGGGCACTTTCGGCTCCGACCTGCGTGATGAGGCTATGATACTGGAAACCCTTACGCTGCTGGGCAAAAAAGCCGAAGCGGCCAGCATGTTGCGCACGGTAGCGGCACACCTGTCGCACGATGACTGGTACAGCACGCAAACTACGGCTTACAGCCTCATTGCCATATCGCAATATTGCGGCAAAAACACATCGCGCAGCAAGCTGATGTTCAATTACCAGGTGGGGGCTTCGCGGGGTGCGGTCAATTCGGCGTCGTACATATCGCAAATAGCGGTTAGCAATCACTCGGGTAACCTCAGCATCAAGAATAACAGCAGCGCGAAGTTGTATGTGAGGCTCATCCAATACGGTCAGCCGGTTACGGGTGAAGATGTGAAGCCGATCAGCAACCCCGATGTGCTGCAAATGCGCATCAGTTACTTTACGCTGAAGGGCGCGCCGGTTAACCCGGCCCAGCTAAAACAGGGTACCGATTTTATTGCCCAGGTGAATATCAAAAATCCCGGCAAGCGCGGCAATTATGATAATATGGCGCTTACACAGATCTTCCCTTCGGGTTGGGAGATCCTGAATACGCGGATGATGGAGAGCGACGAAGCCTACAAATCGTCGCCATCCGACTACCGCGACATCAGGGACGACCGGGTGAACACCTATTTCAGCGTGACCGAAAACAAGGAGGTAACCTATTATGTAATGCTGAATGCATCGTACTTAGGCAAGTATTACCTGCCGGCCATTTATTGCGATGCGATGTATAACAACAGCATCAGCGCGCTGGCCAAAGGGCAATGGGTTGAGGTGGTGAAATAGGCGGGGAAGTCGTTTTTTATCATGGTTGATATTTTGGCTAAAGCCATTTTTTCTTCTATTCACCCGTTGGCTAAAGCCAACGGGTGAATAGAAGAAAAATAAGTTTCCAAATTCATTGCCGTCCCCTTTAGGGGGCGGCCTTTTAAAAAGGGAGATGGGGCTTTAGCCCAATTTAAAAAGCGAGGCTGTCGACTACAACTGGATGATTAGCTACGGGAAAAAGACATGCTTAAATTAACACGCTTAAAAACGATATTTAAATCCACAAAGGCAAAGGTAGCGGGAATCATCCTGTTAGCTTTGCTATTGCTGTTTTGGTTTTGCATCCCCCGGCGGTTATTCCATTCGCCAACATCGTTTGTGATAGATGACGATCAGGGACAACTGCTGGGCGCGGCCATCGCCTCCGACGGGCAGTGGCGTTTCCCTTATAACCCTAAGGTGCCCGATAAATTTAAGGCCTGCATCATCGCCTTTGAGGATAAGCGCTTTGAGCACCATATCGGGTTCGATCCCATAGCGTTTAGCAGGGCCATAAAGCAGAACATCAGGGCAAGGCATGTGGTTAGCGGGGGCAGCACGCTTACGATGCAGGTCATACGCCTATCCACCCGGAAGAACCGCACCATCTGGCAAAAGTTTACGGAGATCTTTAAAGCCATGCGGCTGGAACTAACGCATTCTAAAAGCGAGATCCTGGCCTTGTACAGCAGCAACGCGCCATTCGGCAGTAATGTGGTGGGATTAGATGCCGCTGCCTGGCGCTATTTTGGCCGCAGTCCCGATAAATTATCCTGGGGAGAAACGGCGGCGTTGGCCGTATTACCTAACTCACCATCGCTGGTGCATCCCGGTAAAAACCGCCGTATACTTTTGCGCAAGCGCAACCTGCTGATCGACCGCCTGCAGCAACAGCATATCATCGACGCCACCACCGCCGCACTGGCCAAGCTGGAACCCGTGCCCGAAAAGCCGGTAACCTTGCCCTCGCTTGCGCCGCATTTATTGCAGCGCTTTAAGATGGATAACCTGGCGAAGCATATCAACGGCGGGCGCATCAAAACATCTGTCAAAAGCGTATTGCAGCAAAACGTTACGGATATTATCGAAAGACACCACCAACTGCTAAAGGCCAACGATATCCGCAACGCCGCCGCCATTGTGCTGGATGTAGAGACGGGCCAAACGCTGGCTTACGTAGGCAACGTTACCCATCCCGAAAACCGCGATATAGAGAGCGATGTAGATGTGATCGCCGCGCCCCGTAGTCCGGGCAGTACGTTGAAGCCGCTGCTTTATGCTGCTATGCTGCATGATGGTTTGATATTGCCCAATAGTTTGATACCCGATATCCCGACGCAGATAGCCGGCTATCATCCACAAAACTTCGATCTGGGTTATGATGGGGCCGTACCTGCATCAAAGGCCTTAGCCCGTTCACTGAATATCCCGGCGGTTAAAATGCTGTCGCAGTATAAGTACGATCGGTTTCACTCGTTGTTGCGCAATATTGGGATGACGACACTCAACCAACCAGCCGATCATTATGGCTTATCGCTGATATTGGGCGGTAGCGAAAATACCCTTTGGGAACTCAGCGGCGCTTATGCGGATATGGCGCGGGTGCTGAACCATTATCATCAATACAAAGGCCAGTACAACGCCGCCGATTACCATAACCCCGTATACACCGCCGCCGAACCCCGCAAAACCGAATTGGAGAAGGGCGGTCTGCTGGACGCGGGATCCATCTATTATACCTTCCAGGCGATGGAGGAGGTGATGCGCCCCGGCGATGAGTTGCTGTGGCAGCAGTTCAGTTCTACCCAACGCATCGCCTGGAAAACCGGGACCAGCTTCGGCTTCAGGGATGGCTGGGCTATTGGGGTTACACCGCGATATGTGGTAGGCGTTTGGGTGGGCAATACCAACGGCGAAGGCCGCCTGGGGCTAATTGGTGTGAATACCGCCGCCCCTATCCTGTTCGATATCTTCAGGCAGTTGCCCGTAGCACGCGACTGGTTCACCATGCCATCGGGCGAGATGACGCTGATGTCGGTTTGCCACGAAAGCGGTTATCGCGCGGGCGAAAATTGCGATCATCCCGATACCTTGTTCATGCCCAAAAGCGGACTAAAGGCACCTGTTTGCCACTTTCACCAATTAGTGCATTTAGATGCAAGCCGCAAATGGCAGGTAACGTCGGCCTGTGAAACGCCGGCCAACATGGTGCACACCGCCTGGTTTGTGTTACCGCCATCCATGGAATATTATTATAAAAGCCGCAACTATCAGTATAAACCCCTGCCCCCTTTCCGGCCCGATTGCGCGGCTACATTGCAAAGGCCCATGGAGCAGATCTATCCCAAAGATGGGTCGAAAGTTTACGTCCCCCTGGAAGCAGACGGCACCCGTGGCCGCATGATCTGCAACGCGGCGCACCGGCAAACGGGTATGAAGATATTTTGGTATTTGGATGATCAGTACATCGGGCAGACCCGGGATTATCATCAAATGGCCCTTAACCCGACTGCAGGCAAGCACACGCTAACATTGGTAGATGCCAATGGCAACCGGCTGCAAACCCGGTTTGAGGTTTTGGATAAGGGGAAATAGTCGATAAAGTCAGCCGCAACTTCGTTAGAGGCTGAAGCTTTGTAGCAAAACAGCAGCATTCCCATCAACGCCGTAGGTGTTGAACTCCTTTTTGTTGAATACCTGCGACACTCTCAAAAAGGGCTTGCACTTTTCTACAATACTTTGGCTCCTCCGGAACTGGCAGGTCATGAATATGTCACGAAGTGCAAAATCTCAATTTCTTTTGAAATGTTTCGCCCACCCGTTCGTCTGAACTGGTAAACGCGATATATTTTACTTATGAAAAACGATTACATTACATTAAACGATAGCCTCCCAAACACTGTGGCCGGTGTTGGGGTTGAAAAGGAGCTGGCCATTTTATTTTTAGATATCCGTAACTTTACCCGGCTGATGGAAACCCGGGCCGAGCAGTCGGTTATACAACTGGTGCGCTACCTGTTTACCGGCTTTAACCGCATTGTTAAAAACTACCAGGGGCGCGTGGTGGAGATGGCGGGCGATAGCCTTTACGCTGTATTCGGCTTGCAAACCGATGTGCGCGAGGCGGCCAACCAGGCTTACATGGCTATTAAAACCATATTCCAATCGCTTAATTTATTTAACGATGCCTTTACCACCACCTATAACAGCCAACCGCTGGAAATTGGGGCGGGCCTGCATGCCGGCAAGGTGTTCATTGGCGAGTTTAGCCTTGATGCAGCACCAACCCTATCGGTAATGGGCTTACCGGTAAACGTCGCTTCACGATTACAGGCCAAAACAAAGGAGCTGAACAACGACCTGCTGATATCGGAAAAAGTATATAGCCTGTTAGATAACAGTCGCCCGGTATTGAGCCAGCAAACTGTAAGTTTAAAAGGCATTTCGGCAGAACAGGATGTACGTTTAGCAGGAAAGCCTTATGCCGATACCTTATGCCTGAGTGGTTCTAAACAGGATATGGCTTATCTGATGGCTATTTCGGGGTAAAAGTTGTGGGAACAACTTAACTAAAATATCCCCAAAAACTTTTTGCGCTTGTGTTTAGGTTTTACCTGGGCCGGAGTCTTCGCATGCGCCTTTTCGATGCTATCGGTTGGCTTAACCGTATGCACTACCGGCTTGGGCGGGGTATAAGGCTTTTGTAAAACAAGGGGTATATAATTTGAGGTTTTAGGCGCTGGATAATATACCACCTCCTTTGAAGAATGGCTGTAGATGCCGAAGATCAGCAATATAACCATCAAACCTACGGCAGCCATAGCAATGGGTTTGGAAACGATTATGCTTGATCTTTGAGTCGCCACCTCTGCATCACGCAATTGGGTTAATTGGTTTTGCAGGTCTTGGTTTTGGGCCTTTAAAGTGTCGGTATAACTATCAGCCGCCGCTACTACACCGTTGGATGCTACGGCATCGTGCAAGTCCATACCGTTGCCATAACGGTTATCAGGTATTTTTTCAAGGCATTTATAAACCAGGTTCAGCAGCCAGGCCGGCACCTGCATTTCCCTTTCCTTTTGGTCGGCGGTCCAGTTTTTGGGCAGGTTTTGTTTTCTTATTTCCAAAACATCAGGTACCGGCACTTCCATATGGGCCAGCATTACCGTATTGCGTGCCGTTTCACCATTACCTGCCAGCGGGAACGGCACCTGCCCGGCCAACATTTCGTAAAGCACTACCCCGTAGCTGTAAACATCGGTTTGAAAAAGCATCTCGCCGTCGTTTTGCTCGGGGGCCATAAATTCTATGGCTCCGGCATGGCGCAAGCTGCTGCGGCGTTCCTCGTCGCTCATTATCGACAGGCCAAAATCCAGCAGCACGTAGTTACCGTTATTGATATTGTATTTTACGTTATTGCTTTTAACATCGCCGTGCTTCACCCCTACCTTATGGCAATGTGCCAGCGCACGCGACAGGTGATCGGCTACCTTAACCACCTCCTGTATGGTAAATACTTTGCTTTGTGGTTCGGTCAGCAGTTCGCACAGATCGGGGCCTTCTATATATTCCATCTCGATAAAGGGCAGCGAGCCGCTTTCGGTAATACCCGAACTGAGGATCTTCACCACATAAGGGTCGGGCGATTGGTTCACCCGCTTCAGCTTTTCTACCTCGTTTAAAAAGCGGCGGTAGTTTTTATCGTCGGTATCTTCGGTAAAGATGGGGGTAGGCAAAAGTTTTACCGCGCTTAAAATGGGGCCCATGCGCCGGGCTTTATAAACCGAGCCTTGCCCACCTGTGCGTATGGCGCCCATGTTCTCCAGCCCTTCCATTATGGTAAATACCTTGCTCATTTATCTTTACTTCCCTGTTTTATAACTAAATTCCATTACGGCGGTTTCGCCCAATATCACCTGGTCGCCTTCTTCCAACTGGTGCCCGATATGGCTTGAATGCAGCTTGAACAGTGTACCCGTAGCTGCCGACAGCACCTTTACCTTGTTACCCGGCGGGATGCCGCCCTCATCGGCAAAAAACATAAAGCAGCCCTTTTCATTGTTCCACTCGATATGGGCATGCTGCCGGCTGATGTATTTATTGGCCTCATCGCCCGCGTCGCCGGGAAAGGCGATATCGTTGGTGCGGAAAAAACCGCCCTCAATTTGCGCCTTACGGTCGCGGCCGATATTCAGTTTGCCATCCTGCGATGTAATGTGATATTCGGCCTGCTCGGCTACGCCGTTTAATACCCGCAGGTAACCATCGCCCGATCGCTGGATGACATGATCTTTTGTGCGGATAAAAATAGCGGCGTTAACATCATTCAGTTTAATGGCTTCGGGCGGAAATTCCGTATCGAACTTAACTTCCAGTTCCCAGTTATCGGGCAGCCCCAGGTCAAAGTCGTCGGCAATGCGCTGGATCTCGTCCTTAAACTTTTGCGGTTCATCCAGGTACACGGCCGATTCGTACATATGCTCGTTACCGGCGGGCGCGTTGATAAATATATTGATGCCCTTAATATTGCGGCCTTCGCCACCTTCGGCCTTTTGCAATTCCTCCTTTACAGCGCGCAGCAAAGCCTCCCGTACACCTTTTACATCAGTTGGCTGGCTATTGCTTTGACTAAATATGTTGAACATCCTTTTTTTGTTTAATTAACTTCAGTTGTTAGTTATTTAACCACAAAGTGCACAAAGATTTGCAATATCGATTGACACAAAGGTCACAAAGAGCAAATCAATCAGCAGATTAAGTTTTTTTAAAGGCCACAAAGCTTTGTGGCCTCTCTTTTTCTTTTAAGTACCAAAACCTCTGTGAACTTTGTGCTTCAACATCGGGCATATCTTTGTGCGCTTTGTGGTTAAATCGTCTATTTGTTAACCCGCAAATTGGATTAATTAGCTTCCGTTACTACTTCTTCATCTGCTGGCTTTTCCTTTACCGGTTTTTCCTTTGGCGGAACAATGCTTTTGATATAGCCCTTCTTCACTAAAAACGGGATCACGTGCCGGCCCGCCAACCGCACCGCGTCGGCCGATCCCTTTGTCGATTCGATACGCACGCAAACCACGATATTGCCCGTTCCCTTAGCCATCGGCGCGAAGAATACGTACCAGCCATCGTTAATGCTCTCTTTTTTCCAGATGCGTTCGGGCGTGCCTGTTTTACCGGCTACGCTTAAACCTAACACCGGGACCTTGGGCGCGCTTTGTTCGATCATATATTGCGTGATCAGCGACGCGTATTGCGGATCGTTAGCCAGCTTAATACTGCCCTTAACCGCCTGCGCTGTATCGCTTACCTTCAGCACAAAGCGGTTGGCCACCAAATTGCCATTGTTGGCCACGCCCGATACCAGCCTTGCTACCGCCGCCGGCGTAGCGATCAATTCGCCCTGCCCCCAGGCCATACCCGATATACCCTTGGCACGGGTGCGGCGGATGTTGTTAGGATCGTACCGGGGTTTGGTGTTAAACTCGGTTTTACGCCATAGCTCGCGCCATTTATTTTCCTGCTCGGCATTATCGGTTTGCTTACCATAAAAGTAGCCGCCCACGCCGTGCAAAAACATACCTGTTTTAAGATATAAGGTGGCCATGTCTTCTTCTAAATGTTCCTGGTTAGCTAACTTAATAAAGTAAACATTGTTTGATTTTGCCACCGCTCTTTCCAAAGTAATTACGCCGGTCTCATCCGGTTCGATGCCTTTGGTACGAATCCGCTCCCAACTTTCCACCGTAAACTTTTTATCGGCGGCGGCCAGCCCCAGCTTATTGAAGGCCGCCATGGTGGTTAATACCTTAGCTGTAGAACCCGGCTGCGTGGCGTAAGTAAAGCCCAGATCGGCAGTGGTGATCCATTGCGACAGCTTGTTTTGCTCGCTCACGGGCATGGTCATCTGATCCCAGTTGTGCACCGGTGGCAACGGGTACACAGCCGAGGCCAGTACATCGCCGGTATTAGGCTGCATCACCACTACCGATACGCGGTTATCATACAGCGAGGTATCTGTAGCCACCGATCTTTGGATGTTGGTCTGTAATTCGGCATCCACGGTTAATTGCACATCGCGGTTGCGCTTTTTAAAGGCTTCCACTTCGCTGCTGTTGATACCGGCAATCAGCAATGGCGCCAACGCGCTGTGATCCTTTTTCGCCACCGACATTTCCTTTACCCCGCGTGGCAGGAAGCGGTCTTCCTGGTAGCGGCTGGCGTGGGTATTATAACTGGTAATGGGCATTTTAAAGCCGCGCAACTCGGCGGCGTGCTCGTACTCTGCAAAATAGCCGTTGGTGCTGCCGTTAAATACGCCGGTATTGGCATCGCCTACCCAAAAGAACATCTGCTCATCAAAAGGATAATACCTATCCAAACGCTTATGCATAGCCGAATCCAGATCGTAATTACCGGCACCGGCGGCGTTTAGCATGCTTCGTTGTTTTTGTATCAGCTTCGGGTCGCTGGTTGCCAGGATACGCCCGTCCCTGTCAAACAAAGTACCGGCCTGCAGCTTATTCATCAGGATGGTAATGCGTGGATTATAACTGAACATGCGCGCGCCGCTCCTGTCGGCCACCAGCGATGGCTTTACTACCCACTTACTATTGCTAAGCACATAGCGCGATACATTGATGGTTAACAATAATATGCCGATACAGGCCACCATCAGCGCGGGGACTAAATTCCGGTCCTGCTGTTTGGTGATAAAACTCATTTGTACAGGCGTACCCTTTACCTTTGATGCTGACAGCAGAAAGCCCGCCGCCAAAAAATTAGCCACCAGCGACGAGCCGCCATAACTCTGGAAAGGCAACGAAACCCCCGAAAGCGGCAAGGCACCGGTTGATCCTCCGGCTATCAGCAGGAATTGTACAAAGGTACACACCCCAATGCCTGCGCATAAATAAAACAGGAAGGGCGTGCCCGTTTGCCGCCCAATGATAATGGCGCGGTGCAGGTAGAGCAGGAAGATGAGGAAGATACAGACGATCCCCGTCCAGCCAAACTCCTCGCCAATGGAGGGCAGGATCATATCGGTATGCGCTTCGGGGATGGTTTTGGCAAAACCCTCGCCTATGCCTTGCCCGGTCAGGCCGCCACCCGCGATGGCCCAAAGGCCGTTCGCCACCTGGTCGCCGCCGTAAACTTCGTTATCCCAGGCGTTTTGCCAGATGGCCTTGCGGTCGACCAAACGCTGCACAGGGCCAGGGATCAGTTTATCCAGATGCGGGATCTTATCGATAGTTAAAAACCCGGCGATGATGATCAAAGCCATGATGGCCGATTCGCTGAGTTGCCTGCGCTGTAAAAGCGTCACTAAAACCAGCATCACCACAGTTGCAAGGGCCGAGATCCATACGTTTTTAAATGCCCAGGTAATGAGGATATAAAAAATGACCGACGCGGCCATGAACATAAAATCGCCGCGCGAAAAAGAGAACAGGATGATAAACGTAAAGCAGATCACCATGGCCGGACCCAAATCGCCCAGCATCAGGAACAGGAAAAGGGTTATCCCTATGGCGATAACCGCGAAGGAAAAGAACGAGAAGCGCTTTTTCCAGGTAACATATTCGCTGATGAACTTCTCGTTAGTGGCAAAAAACCCCGCCAGGAAGATGATGACCAGGTACTTCACGATCTCGCTGGGTTGAAAGCCCATCAAATTTACCTTAACCCCGCTCCCCTCCGGGCCGGTGCCAAAGCGGATAGTCATAGCCAACAAGCCGATAGCGATAACCGCCCAGGGCCAGCCGTTGGCCGCCTTGCGGTTGTTTTTAAATACCAGCAGGCGGTACAAGGCCGAATCGACCGTGAAGCGGCGCAGGTTGCATATCAGCGTGATGAGCAAAGCCCCAAAACCCATACCGAGATAAACCAGCGAATCTTTCGCAAGGAAGCGGTCGCGCAGAGGGTCCTGCAAGCTGAGCAGGGTTAAAAACGATAAACCCGTCAGCACCATTACAAAGGGCAATATCAACTGGTCGGTGGTGCTGAATTTCCAGCTTAATATTAGATGCGTCAGCGCGAAGCAAGCGAAGAAGCAGGCCGCCACCATGAGGTACCAAAAATTAAACTGCGCCGGGGTACGGATAATCAGCGCCTTTTCCTTCTTCAGGATATTAAAATCGCGGGTAGAAAACAGCCTGATGGTATGTGGTGAACGCGAGAAGTTGAACACCTCATCGTTATCCAAATTTTGCGTGCCCGATGAACGGCCGAACTGGAAACCAGGCTGCAAGGGCAAAACCTCGAAGGCTTTGCCAGCGGGCAGGTTTTTAAAGGTGTAATTACCCTGCTCATCGGTACGGGCAAAGGCAGTCATGGCCTGCAGGTGCGGCTTTTTTTGCGCATCCAGCACGTATTCTTTTTTAAAGCCGCCGCCCTTTTCTATTCTTTTATTTAATTCGCCGGCTTCCTCATCATTATAGGTGCTGTCCTGCGGTAATATCATTTGCAGGCGCACCAACACACCAGCAAGCGGCGTCTTCTTCTCCAGCACCTTACCACTAATGGCATTCCCATCCATCTCCACATCGGTAACCGCGGGTAGAACAGGCGGCTTTCTTTTTTCCTGGATAAAGCGCAGGGAATCATCGCCCGTATAACCCAGCAGCGACCTTGATACCAATACCCTTTGCTGAAACGATTTACCGCCCTTAGCCATCGCCTCGTCGGCATCTACGTAAAACTTCTTTTTGTTGATATCGCCAATATTTTCAAACTGATACCCGGCGGTCAGGCGGTCGGCAAATACATCTTCAACAAGGTCTATATCCCGCTTATCTTCAAAATAATAACCCTTTTCCAAAAGGCCACGGATGCTTTTCGCGGGCTTTTTAGCGTTCAGGTTTACCATGGTGCCATCCTGTAAGCGCTTGTCTACATCGGCAAAGTTTTTTTGTTCGATGATGTACAGGCGCACAAACAGCAAACCTAATACTGCGGCTATCAACAACAGGAACATGCGTTCCTTTTTACGGCCAATTAAGGGCTTCGCTTCCTGCTCCATCATTTTTGCTTATGGGGTGTTACAGGAATGGAATCAACTTTAAAAACATTGGCCGGTACACCGCCGTTGGTGTACTTACCCTGCGCGGTAAACCTGTTTTGAACCGTAGTGCCGCAATTGGTAAACCTCATATTCTTCAGCAACAAGGCCGTATTATAGGCAACGACCCCTGTTTTAAAGCCAGTGATGGCCAGGCTGTCCAGCATCACCAGTTTACATTTGGGCGTAAGCGATATAGCCGCGCCGGTGTAGCCGCTATCGCACAATAGCTGCACATTTCCCTTTGTTTTAATAAACAGGCTATCCTTATCTATCACAATTGCCCTACTGATCTTAACCGGCGATTTAAAGGCGGTATCCACCAGCAACAGCACATTTCCCTTTAAGCCATTAATAGTGGCCTGCAATTTCGCCTCCTGCGCATTGGCCGGTTTTATCACGGGTGTATCTGTTTGTGCCGGCGTTGCTCCGGGTTGCGTGGCCTTTTGCCTTTGTATATATTGCCAAATGGTGGTACACAAAAATATCAGCGCCATCAGGGCGAAGATGAGTACCGGGATATTGCCTTTCACTTTAGCCGCCCCCCTTTCGGCGGTTAAGGGCACATTGGTTATGGCGGGTTCGTTAGCAGCTTTTAGCTCCGTTTTTTTTTGACCGCTTACCGGCCTGGTAGCCTCGTGCGATGATGCCTGTTTGGCGTTTTTCACCAGCGCCACGGTAATGTTATCCTTGCCGCCGTTATGGTTGGCCGCGGCAACCAGGTCGTGGCATTTGTCTTTTAAACCGTCATTATTGTTCAGGATATCCGAGATCTCGCCGGCGGGCACCATATCTGTTAAGCCATCGCTGCAAAGCAGCAGCATATCGCCCGGTAAAAACGGCGATTGCCCGGTCTCTACATAATCCGTATCGCCCGATAAATTGATCTCGAAGCCCAGGGCTTTATTAATTTCATTACGCTTGGGATGCGCCATGGCAGCTTTTTCATCCAATCTACCCGAATCCTCTAAAAAACCCACGAATGATTGATCGTGCGTGATCTTCACCAGCGAGCGGTCGCGCAGCAGGTACAAGCGGGTATCGCCAACGTGCACGTAGTAAAATTGATTCTTTTCTGTATCGGCCAGGGCAAGCGTGGCTACACAGGCCATGCTATCGTGCTCCTTTACCTCCTTTTTACCGGCCAGTATACTTTGGTTGGCCTGGTTAAAGCTATCCAGCAGCATGGGGATGATCTCGCCAGATGGTTGTGCCAGCCTTTGCAGTATGGCCTCCCTGGCCAGCGCGGCCGCCACTTCGCCGCCTTTATAACCACCTACCCCGTCAATAACGCAGGCAATAATAAAGCGGCCGTCGGGGCTTTGCCGGGCGATAAAAGCATCCTCGTTGTTGCTGCGTTCCTTACCGGTATCGGTCAGGCCGTAAAATTGATCAGCCATTGTTTTTGCGCGAGTTTTTAATATCGTAAAAATGAGTTATCAATAGCAACACCACAATAACCAGTAAACCTGCGGATAGTAGTTGCGACATACGTTTACGGTTTAAAAATATTAACCCCCACTATCCCGTTCAGTAATATTTTCGAGTTCATGGGCAACTCTACCCACGATGGCGAATTGACATCACTTTTGGGCACCTCGTTCTCGTTCAGTATGGTCCGCTCGCCAAAGGATGCCAGGTAAAATTTACCGTCAGACTTATTATACCGGATATGCAGGTGCGGCGTATTGACCCATTCGGTAGGTATTTTAAAGATGTTACTGTCGTCGCGTTCCTCCTCATCGCCCGATACGATGATCTCCAGGTCTTTCATGATGTATTCCACCTTTTTACCGGCAAATTGCTGCTCGGGCAAAATGGTTTCAAAACGGGCAAAGCTTTTCTTCTTGTTATCAACCGGGGCTTCTTCTCCGCCCAGGTCATCCACATAAGGCAGTTCATAATAGCCCTCGCTGTAATAAGTGAAGCCTTTCAACACGTCCTGGCTTACATCAAAGGTTTGGGCAATGCCGGTTTGCCGGGGGATAAAGGTAACCCGCAGGTTCTCATCTTTTTTGGTGCTGCCGGGCAGCAGTTTACCAATAAAGCCGATATCGCCGCGCTTATAATCGGGGTGCGATACCAAACGGAACACCCATTTTGAACTGGACGGCACAACCGTTTTGCCGGCCTGGCGGTATTGTTTCAGATGCTCGTAAAACTTCTTTACCGTTTCGTTTACGATAAGCCCCAGGATGCCCTGCTTATTATTCATAAACTCCTGGTAATCTTCGGGGTTGAAGCTGATGATATATTCGTGGTAAAAAACAATACGGTCGGCAAAGGAAAGCTGCCTCACCGAATCGTTAAACTTATCTACCACGTAGTTGTAAACATCGTTAGGTGTAAGCGCTTGCTGCTTTTTAGCACCGGAGGTGTTTTCGTTGGTTAAAAACCAATCCTGTATGCCTATGCGTTGCCAAAAAGAAGTTTTAGGTTCCATGTGTATCCTGATCAGGTTTTTTTGTGTTGAACATTGTTTTAACCCATTAGGGGCGCAGATGTTTGAAATATTGCTTTAATATACCAATAAAATCGGCAAGATGTTTTATTGCGGCGGCTGCTCCTGCAAACTGTCGACAGTAGAGGTATCGGCCTCGCCCATCTCCTTTTTCCTTTTCTCAATATCGGCCCTGATGGAAGCCCGTATGGCCGAGTCGCGCCTGTCTTTTTGCTGTTGCTCGGCTAAAGCCTTGTTATTTTCGTTGTTCAGGCTATCGGCCACCCGTATCGAATCGGCCCTTAGTTTAGCCACCATGTCTGTTTGCCCCGACTTGTTTTTAAACAAGGCATAGCCCGTAAAGCTCATAAAACCGATAAGCAACAGCATCAAACCCCAAAACACGGGTTTGGATATCTGCATCATATTGCTGTCCGCTTCATTATTCACATAACCAGCGTCGACAACGGCTTTGGCCTCCTGTTCGGTAACGGTTGGAGTTACCTCGGCAGGTTCCTCCCAGCGGATGTCGGCAATGCTGTTCTCAATAATAGCATCGTGCAGTTCATCGCCATTGGCATAACGGTTTTCTGGCTTTTTCTCCAGGCATTTATAAACTAAAGCAAGCAACCAGGCGGGCACCCGCATTTCGCGGTCGCGCTGCTTTTGAGGCCAATCTTTAGGCATATTTTGCTTGCGCAGCTTCAGCATATCGGGCACCGGCGACTCCATGTGCGCCAGCATTACCGTATTGCGCGATGTTTCCCCGTTATCGTGCAACGGAAAGGGCACCGTACCGGTTATCAGTTCGTATAAGATCACTCCATAGCTGTACACATCGGTTTGGAACTCCATTTTGCCCTCGTTTTGCTCAGGCGCCATAAACTCGATAGCCCCGGCATGGCGCATGCTACTGCGACGCTGCTCGTCGCTCATGATGGACAAGCCAAAATCAAGCAGCACATAATTGCCCGAGTGCACGTTGAATTTGATATTATTGCTTTTAATATCGCCGTGCTTAACACCCACGCCATGACAATGCGCCAGCGCGCAGGATAACTGATCTGCCAGTTTTACCACTTCTTTCAGGGTAAAGATCTTATCGTGCGGTTCGGCCAGTAGTTCGCCCAGATCAGGCCCTTCAATAAACTCCATCTCGATAAAGGGGAACGACCCGCTTTCGGTAATGCCCGAGTTTAGTATTTTAACCACATTTGGGTTGGGCACTTCGTTCACCTTTTTCAGCTTTTCAACCTCGTTTAAAAAATTGCGATAATTTTTATCGTCGGTGCTTTCGGTATGTATGGGCGTGGGCAAAATTTTTACGGCCGAGATGATGGGGCCTATCCGTCGCCCTTTATATACAGAACCTTGTCCGCCGGTGCGCAGGGCACCCATATTCTCAAGTCCGTCTGTTATCGTAAATACTTTGCTCATTATTATGGTAGATATGTTTAGTTAAACAAATAAACGCAGAATTAGTTCATGCATGATACAATAAGAAAAATTTAGTTATAGCTCAAAAATTGGCGCACGCGCCATAACAGATCAAAAGATTGGCAATGCCGGGCGCGCTTTTAAAACAAGCTAACCTGGTCGGCCGCGCCGGTCCCCTCCTGCTGGTAAGCACGAATAAGCGTTAAAATGGCCGCGCCATAACGGGCCGACTTCTCCGCGCCAACGCCCTTTATCGCGCCAAGCGCCTTTAGGTTTTGCGGCAGTTTAGCGGCTATGGCAAATAGCGTTTGTTCGGAGAAAAGCATATTGGCAAGTACCCCCTCCTGTTGCGCGGCTTCATTCCGCCAGTTGATGAGTTGTTCGGCAAGCGCTTCGTTGGACTTGGCGTTTAGTTGCTTCAGTAACGAAAAGCTGAGGCTGGCCTTGCCTTTACGCTGTAAATTAAGGTAAGCCTCTGCCGTAAACGGTAATTGGCAAAATACTTCTAATTGCTCCGATCTCGTCAGCAGCCAGCGCAGCAGTTCATCAGCCTTGCCGGCCATTTCCTTTGATGTACCAACAAAGGCAGTCAGCTGTTCATGAAGCTTGGTAATAGCTGTCTTAAACTTATCGTCGAAATAACCCGCCGCGTTGCGGATGCGCTCATCTGCATATTGCGGAAGTTTGGCGGGTAGCTTTTCAGCTACGGCAAAAACTGCCTGTTCGAAATCGGGCAGCAGGGCTTCAAATTTTTTTAGCCGATATCTCAACTCGCTAAAGTTAAATAGTTCCGTCAGCAAAAACAGTCGGTAATCCTCACGGTGTTGCGCCAACGTATTCTGGTCCGGGCGATGCTGTTCGGCTTCGCGGTTAAAGCGCAGCACGGCCGGGTCGGCTATTATGTTGCGGTCGTTTACCGGGTTGCGCAGCACCAGGCCCTCCAGCGAGCGGCAGCGGCTCAACGCTACATAGGCTTGTCCATGCGTAAAAGCCTCGCTCACATCAATAATAGCTTTATCAAAAGTAAGGCCCTGGCTTTTATGGATGGTGATGGCCCAGGCCAGCTTCAGCGGTATCTGCGCGAAGCTGCCGGCATTACTCTCGCTTATCTGCTCGCCATCGGCCTGGTATTTTACGTTGGTCCACTCCAGGGCTTGCACGGCTATCTCCCGGCCATCGGGCGTAGCCACGTAAACGGTATCCGGCTCAAGCTTGATAACCGTGCCAATCTTGCCGTTATAATACCGCTTCTCGGCCGAACTATCGTTTTTTACAAACATCACCTGCGCGCCGGTCTTTAACTCCAGGTTGGTTTCCGTGGGATAGGCATCAGCCGGGAATTCTCCGCGGATGGTAGCTTTATAATCCATCACATTACCCGGCAATGCCCCAAGCCGCTCACTGTTAAGCTGCTGCGCCATGCGGTTGTGGGTAGTGAGCGTGATATACGGCTCATCAGTCGCCGGTTCAAAAGCCGGGATATAACGTTCGTTCAGGCGGGCCAGCTTATCTGCCGATACTTGCTGATCGCGCATGGCGTTCAGGATATCGACAAATACGGGGTCGCTTTGGCGGTACACCTTATCCAGTTCAATACGCACAAAGGCGTTTTGCGCAAGCACCCGCGCGCTGAAGAAGTAGGGCGTGGCGTAATAAGGCCTCAACAGCGCCCATTCTTCGCCACGCACTATGGGGCTTAGCTGCGCCAGATCGCCAATCAGCAGCAATTGCACGCCGCCAAAGCAATACCGGTTACCGCGCAGGTTGCGCAGGATGAGATCGATCTGATCCAGCACATCGGGCCGCACCATACTGATCTCATCGATAATCAATAATTCCAGGCTTTGCAGCAGTTCGCGCTTTTCGGCGTTATAGCTTTGCTCGGGCCTGTCGGGCTGATTGGGCAGCATGGGGCCGAAAGGCAATTGGAACAGCGAGTGAATGGTCATGCCGCCCGCGTTGATGGCCGCTACACCGGTTGGCGCTACAATGGCCAGTCGTTTTTTTGATGTTTGGCGAATTTCCCTCAACAGTGTTGTCTTGCCCGTTCCTGCCTTACCTGTAAGGAAAACAATGGTGTTTGTGGTTTCCACATAGGCGCGTGCAAGTTCCAGTAAAGGGTTCTCCATATCAGCGGCTAAGGTACAAAAGCGGCGTGGTGAAAAACGGGATGTGAATAAATTGCGCCAGGCATAAAGTACTAACAGCAATTTGTTTGATAGTAATTATTATGCTACTACTAATTTTTTAACTACAGCGGCGAAATCCCTAACAGTGTTTATCTTTGCGGCCAATTTAAAACGCTCCTATTGTGATCAATGTAAATAATATTTCGGTTTCATTTGGCGGAACCACCCTGTTTAGCGATGTAACTTTCCCGATAAACGAGAACGACAAAATAGCGCTGATGGGGAAAAATGGCGCCGGCAAATCTACCATCCTTAAAATTATAGCCGGTGTGGCCAAACCCACTACCGGTAATGTAACCGGCCCTAAAGAGGCGGTCATCGCTTATTTACCGCAGCATTTGCTAACCGAAGACAAGGTTACCGTTTTTGAGGAAACCATGAAAGCCTTTGCCGAGGCCAACCGAATGCAAAAGGAACTGGATGAGGTGAACGAGCAGCTGAATACGCGAACTGATTACGAGAGCGACGAGTACATGAAGCTGATCGAGCGCGTATCGGAGCTGAGCGAGAAGGTTTATACTATTGAAGATACCAATTACGAAGCTGAGGCGGAAAAAGTACTGAAAGGATTGGGCTTTGAGCGCAGCGACTTCACCCGGCCAACCTCCGAATTTTCGGGCGGCTGGCGCATGCGCATCGAACTGGCAAAGATCCTGTTGAAGAAACCAGACCTTATTTTATTGGATGAGCCAACCAACCACATGGATATCGAAAGTATCCAATGGCTGGAAGATTTCCTGGTCAATTCGGCCAAGGCGGTAATGGTGATCTCGCACGACCGTGCTTTTGTAGATAACATCACTAACCGCACTATTGAAGTAACCATGGGCCGTATCTACGACTATAAAGCCAAATACAGCCATTACCTGCAACTGCGTGCCGACCGCCGTGTACACCAGTTGAAAGCTTACGAAGAGCAGCAACGCTTTATTGCGGATAACCAGGAATTTATCGAACGCTTCCGTGGGACTTATTCTAAAACCCTGCAGGTGCAATCGCGGGTTAAGATGCTGGAAAAACTGGAGATCATCGAGATTGACGAAGTGGATACCTCGGCCTTAAGATTGAAGTTCCCCCCTTCGCCGCGTTCGGGACAATATCCTTTAATTGTTGAAGACCTGAGTAAAAGCTACGGCGATCATGTGGTATTCAAAAATGCGTCCATGACTATCGAACGGGGCGAGAAAGTAGCCTTTGTAGGTAAAAACGGGGAAGGCAAGTCGACGATGATCAAAGCCATTATGGACGAGATCGATTTTGAAGGCAATTTAAAAGTAGGCCACAATGCCAGGATAGGGTACTTTGCCCAAAACCAGGCGGCCTTGCTGGATGAAAACCTGACCGTATTCGACACCATTGACCAGATCCCTTTAAGCGATGGCACACTTAAGATCAGGGACCTGTTAGGCGCGTTCATGTTCAGCGGCGATGACACGACAAAAAAAGTAAAGGTACTTTCGGGTGGGGAGCGTACCCGTTTAGCCATGATCAAGTTATTGTTAGAGCCTGTAAACCTGTTGATACTGGATGAGCCGACCAACCATTTGGATATGAAGACCAAAGACATTATTAAGGACGCGCTGCGCGACTTTGATGGTACACTGATCCTGGTATCGCACGATCGTGATTTCCTGGACGGGCTGGTTAAAAAAGTATTCGAGTTTGGGAACAAGCGGGTACGCGAACACTTTGAGGATATTAAAGGGTTCCTGGCCTACAAAAAAATGAATAGTTTAAAAGAGATAGAGCAAAGCTAAGGAGGTTAAAAAAAGGAAACATCCGGGGCAGGATGTTTCCTTATATGATCTGTATATCATCCATCTCTAAAACTTTTCTCCTTGTGGATTTGAGGGAAATTGCGTGTTTGTAAATTATGGCATTAAATTATTAGCAGACGCATGAGATGCTAATACTACTATTCCCTGTTGCCGGCTGCATTGTTATTTGTAGCCACTTTTTTAAAAAAGAATACTTTAGCATCAGGCTTTGCGGCGTTAATAACAGGCATAGCCAGGGTAAGCACCCCCGCCATGATATCAGCGCTTAATTTATTGAATTTTTTGTCCGTTACTATCCGCTCTTTTGTACTGCCCAGATCCAGCGTATTTAGCCTAAAATCGTTCACCTTTACAAAACCGTGTTTGCTAACCAGCAGGTTTAGGTTAGCCGCGTTAAAATAGGTATAATGCGGGCTGTGAAAATCAAACTGCCACATCCTGTTTAAAATGCTTTTAACACCTAATTTATTTAACAAACGCGCGGTTACGCTAAAAAAGCCATCGCTCATGGGGATGTTAATGATCAGGTATCCCCCATCCTTTAAGTCGGCGTTTAAGGAAGCCGTAAGGCTGTCAACGTCAGGAATATGTTCAAAAACATCATTCATTATAATAAAATCGTATTGGGTATCGCTTTTTGTAGCCGGGTAAAACCCGTAAGCAACATCATATTCATTGGCCTCGTATATGGGGCTGAACGCCCGTTCCGGCTCAATCCCTGAACAGTTTATGCCCTCCTCGCGACAGGTTTTTAACCACCACCCGTTGCCGCAACCAATTTCCAGCCCTTTAACATTTTTTATACCCGTCCCGAAAACCTGTTTTATTTTATCGGCAATAAATTTAAAATTAGTAATACGCAATTTCTCCAATCCCACCGCCCGCATATCATTATCCATGTCGGAAACAAAGGAATGATCAAAACTGGCATCAGAAATGTATAATCCGCATTCGCGGCATTTAAAAATATCGAACTTTAACTTGTATTTAGGCTTAAGAGCGCCGTTACAGGCTGGACACAGATTCAATGACATTTAAAAAGATTATTGGTACTCAAATATATGATTTGATACTGAACCACAAAATAGGGAGCAAATTTCACCTACCAGACTATGGTCTGTTATAGAAAACAAAAATGGGCCAAACTGTGAATTTCACGTTTGACCCATCAGGTGACCCGGGAGAGATTCGAACTCTCGACCCAATGATTAAGAGTCATTTGCTCTACCAGCTGAGCTACCGAGTCGGGTAACCGGTAAAATTACCGGGGCGACAAAGAAACGAATTTTATTTTAAAATTGAAATTTATAAAATTCAAATCTTTGTCAGGTTAATTTATGCCATGGCATACAGTTCGGCGCGTTGCTTTTCTACGGCGTCGCTGTTGATGTATTCGTCGTAGGTCATCAGTTTATCGATGATACCGCCGGGGGTCAGTTCGATAATACGATTGGCTACAGTTGATGTTAATTCATGATCTCGCGAAGTGAACAGGATGGTACCACGGAAATCCTTCATGCCGTTGTTCAGCGCGGTGATCGATTCCAGGTCCAGGTGGTTGGTTGGCTCATCAAACAGCAGCAGGTTGGCTTGCTGCAGCATCATTCGGCTAAACATGCAGCGCATTTTCTCGCCGCCCGATAGTACATTGCTTTTCTTCATTACCTCTTCACCGCTGAACAGCATACGGCCCAAAAAGCCGCGGATAAACTGGTCGTCCTTCTCTCCTGTCGAGTACTCACGCAGCCAGTCGATCAGGTTATCATCCTTACCGGTAAAATATTCAGCGTTATCCATCGGGATATCGGCAATGTTAATGGTTACTCCCCATTTAAATTCGCCCTTGAAATCTTTATCGCGACCGGTCAGAATTTCGTAAAAGGCGGTCGTGGCCAGGCTGTTTTGCGACAGGATAGCGATCTTATCGCCTTTATTAACCGTGAAGTTAATATCGCCAAACAACACCTCGCCGGCTGATGATTTGCCCAGTTTTTCAACCTGCAAGATCTGGTCGCCGGCCTCGCGGCCCTGGTTGTTGAAGATAATTCCCGGGTATTTACGGTTTGATGGTTTGATCTCGTCGAGGTTGATCTTATCCAGCGCTTTTTTACGGCTGGTAGCCTGTTTAGATTTTGAAGCGTTAGCGCTGAAGCGACGGATGAACTCCTGCAGTTCCTTCACACGGTCTTCCATCTTCTTGTTCTGGTCGGCACGTTGTTTCAAAGCCAGCTGGCTCGATTCGTACCAGAAGGTGTAGTTACCGGTGTAAATGGTCATCTTACTAAAGTCGATATCTACCACATGAGTACAAACGGTATCCAGGAAGTGCCTGTCGTGCGATACAACCAGTACAATGGCCTCATATCCGGCCAGGAAATCTTCCAGCCAGCTGATGGTGTGGATATCCAAATCGTTGGTAGGCTCATCCAGCAGTAGTATATCAGGGCTGCCAAACAGGGCCTGCGCTAATAACACACGCACCTTTTGGTTACCGTCCAGTTCTTTCAGCAGTTTATAATGCAGGTCTTCTTTAATGCCCAGGTTGCTGAGTAAGGTAGCGGCATTGCTTTCCGCGTTCCAGCCGTCCATTTCGGCAAAAAGGTTTTCCAGTTCGCCGGCGCGTTCGCCATCGGCATCGGTAAAATCTTCTTTCATGTAAATGGCATCCTTTTCCTGGCGCACATCGTACAATTCTTTATGGCCCATCATCACGGTCTCAATCACCGGGAACTCGTCGAAAGCGTAGTGATTCTGTGTCAATACGGCCATACGCTCGCCGGGTGTAAATGCTACCGATCCGCTTGTCGGGTCAATCTCACCCGAAAGGATCTTCATAAAAGTAGATTTACCCGCACCGTTAGCGCCGATAATGCCGTAGCAGTTACCCTGTGTAAATTTCAGGTTAACATCCTCAAATAAAGTGCGCTTGCCGTAACGTAAGGAAAGATTAGATACCGTTATCATATATCGAAAATATTTTGCGCAAAGGTACGCTTATTCCTGTTTATTTTTGATTAATTAATAGCTAATATTAATATACTGAGCCACTGTGTAATATCTGTGTAAACTTCCCGGTTTTCCCCATGATTTGGGAAATTAGTTCTACATTTTTTTCTAATTACGAAACTATTTACCCTGCTCTTGCGTTAAAAGATTATAATTTACCAATTATAACGCCTTGGTATAACATTTGCCTTAGTTATAGCAACGCAACAACCTTTTAATGATTTAATGTTATGGCAGTTTTAATTATCAGTTTAATTATCATCAACGGTGTATTAACAATCCGCAACGTTGAGAACAGGAAAGTTTTTTAATTGACCGCTGGAAGAAGAGTTTTTCCCTGGTTGATAGTAAGTATATGAGCCTGCGTACCGCCACTAAACCGGCGCATGGCACATTAAACTTTTGATGGACTATTATATATTTCAATCCGCAGTGCATATCATCATACGCGCCTGCGGATTTTTTTCTTTATTATCTGCCCCAGTTCTCCGGGTCTTCGCGCCACTTCTTTAGCAGTTCCACATCATCGGGCAGTATATACTGGCCTTCTTCGGCAAATTTTAAAAGGGCATTATAATTTGATAATGTAACAAAGCGGCATTTGGCTTTTTTAAAGTTCTCGTCGGCAACGTCAAAGCCATAGCTAAATATCGCTGCCAAACCTGCCACATCATGCCCGGCGGCACGCAGGGCTTCAACGGCCTGCAAACTGCTTTTTCCGGTCGATATCAGGTCTTCGATCACCACAATACGTTCGCCGGTTTTAATTTCGCCTTCAATAAGGCTGCCGGTACCATGCTCTTTAGGTTTAGACCGTACGTAAGCAAAAGGCAATCCCAGTTCCTGCGCTACCAATACGCCTTGCGGTATACCGGCCGTAGCTACACCAGCAATACAACCAACCGAACCAAACTCATCCTGCACAATTTGCGTAAGCTGTTGCCTGATGTAGGTACGGATGGCCGGATGCGAAAGCGTTACCCGGTTATCGCAATATATAGGCGATTTCCAACCCGATGCCCATGTAAAAGGATTATTAGGTTGTAATTTAATTGCTTTAATTTGCAGCAGAAACTCGGCTACTTTTTGTTCAGTCTCAGTTTTATTAAACATGGCTCAAAAATACAGAATTTATATCAACGAAAAGGTTTTACTCATTACATCTGTACAACCAAACCATCCTGAAAACTTCCAGAAGCTTGACAATCAGTTTTTTGACTTCAAAACAATTTATGCACAAGTTACAAATCAGCATAAGTATAAACGCTTTTTTATCCTGTGCGATGATGCCAAAGCTTTCCTGAAAAAGGTGGTAAAAACGGCATTCGTGATCGAAGCATCGGGCGGTTTGGTAAAAAATTCGGCCGGCGATTACCTGTTTATCTACCGCAACGATAAATGGGACCTGCCAAAAGGCAAACTTGAAAAAGGCGAGAAGAAAAAAGAAGGCGGTGTGCGCGAAGTGGAGGAAGAATGCGGCATTACCGTTAGTAAAGCCGGTAAAAAGATCATCAGCACCTACCATACCTATATCAGCAAAGGCGAAATTGTATTGAAGAAAACCTACTGGTACAGCATGAAGTATAAAGGCAGCGAAAAGCTAAAACCACAGCTTGAAGAAGGCATTACCGACGTGCAATGGTTTAATAAAAGCCATATGGACGAGATAAAAAGCAATACCTTTCCATCAATAATGGATGTATTGGAAAAGGTGGACCTGCTTAAAGATACGGCAAAGCCGCTGAAGGGATAAACTGGCTTACATCGCCATTGTGCTTCATAATTTCGCGCACAATGGTTGAACTGATGGACGAATAGCCGGGCTTACTCACAATAAATATACTCTCGATATCGGGCGCCAGCGCGTGGTTCATTTGCGCTATGGCTTTCTCATACTCAAAATCGGATACGGTACGGATACCGCGTACCATGAATGTAGCGTTAATGCTTTTGCAGAAGTTAACCGTTAACCCTTCATAAGCGATAATATGGATGCGCGGCTCGTCCTGGAAAACGGCGCGCAGCATTTGCTCCCGTTTTTCGATAGGCAAAAAACCAGGTTTTGTGCTATTGGCCCCTATGCCTATATAAAGTTTATCGAACAGACCAACCGAACGCTTTACAATATCAACGTGGGCTTTGGTAACAGGATCAAACGAGCCGGGGAAAAGGGCGATCTTCATATTTAGCTTCAGGTTTCTTTCTTCAAAAATACACTTATTTTGGTTTTACGCTCTACTTATTAATTTAACATACATAAGGCTTATCGTGGCAACCCCACTGTTTATTAAACCGTATATTTGACCAAACTGACATTATTACAATTTATTGATATATATCAATTGTTCGATAAACTAAAAATGACAACATTTGCATGTTTAAACATTTAATTTAAAATATAAATAACCAAAACAATGAAAAAAACACTGATCACCCTATTTACAGCAGTAGCTTTACTTGCATTTAAACCTATTGCCGATGGTAACTGGACCGTGGATAACGCCCACTCAAAATTAGCCTTTACTGTTACCCACATGATGGTATCCGACGTTGAAGGTTCGTTTAAAAACTTTACAGCTACCATTACTTCATCAAAAGATGATTTTAGCGATGCTGTTGTTGACCTGAGCGCCGACGTTGCTTCGGTAAGCACTGATAACGATGCCCGCGATAACCACATTAAAGGTGCCGACTTCTTTAACGCTGCCCAGTTCCCTAAAATGACCTTCAAAAGCACTTCGTTCCAAAAAACCGGCGACAAAACTTACAAAGTTACCGGTAACCTTACTTTAAAAGGAGTTACCAAACCAGTTACCTTAGATGCTACCTTCCGTGGTGTTTACACTAACCAAATGAACAAGAAAACTGTTGCCGGCTTTAAAGTAAGCGGTACCGTTAAACGTAAGGATTTTGGTATCGGTGCTAACTTCCCAAGCGCTGCCGTAAGCGATGAAGTTACCCTGAACGCTAACGCTGAATTTGTTAAACAATAATTTTATTATGGCTTAAGTTTAAGCCTCCTTTATTAAAACGGGCCCGCGGTATACCACCTCGGGCCCGTTTTGTTTGCAATAACTTAACATATTTGGCGTTTTTTGATAATGATGGCTTAAAATTTGTTTAACAATTAAAACATATCGCTTATTTTTGCGGCCACTATATAATTTATTGCATTGAATAAAACTACTACCATATCTACCAAAGAAAGCTGGAAAATGCTTTGGAGCTCGTCCGCGGCCCGTTTCCAGATCATATTTGGTTCTATCCTCATCGCTATATTACTGGCTGTAATGCCTTTCTTTTTCAACACTATCGAACAAAGAAAAGGTTTGCAGATAAATGATTGGGTGCTTAACCAAATCCCTCCCCATAATGTATCGGTAGCCATTTTCGCTATTATATGGGGTATGGGCCTGCTGGCTTTTTACCGCGCGGCGCGCAAGCCTGCCATGTATGTAACTTATGTATGGTCATATTCGGCCATTATCTTACTGCGCTTTTTCACCATCAGCGTAATAAAGTTAGATCCGCCTGCCGGGCTGATCCACCTGATAGACCCCTTGACCGGCATTTTTTACGGTAATGCCACCATCACCAAAGATCTTTTCTTCTCGGGCCATACCGCTACCTTGTGTTTGATCTATCTTACACTGGAGAAACGGTCGGACAAGGTCATCGGCTTTATAGCCACCGCTTCTGTAATGGTTTTATTGCTGGTTCAACACGTGCATTATACCATGGATGTACTGGTAGCCCCGGTAGCTGTTTACCCTATTTTTAAGCTGGTTACCTGGATGCTGGGCAATAAGGGTAAGGAATAATTATATTTTTTGATTTCACAGGCGTTGCCTGCGGCCAGGCTTTCCGCTCATACTACACAGGCCTTAGGCCAAGCATTGATGCGAAATGTAATCGTTTTCTACAAAACTACAACCGCTAACGATGCTGCATAACGTTTAACTTAACGACATTGGCCGGTATCCGCTTCACTCCCTAACGCTTAAAATTGAGCTTGTCAGTGTTGTAATGAAGCAATCGCACGCCCAAAGATCGGTATAGGATAGCGATTGCTTCGTTCCTCGCGCAAATGACAAGCAAGGGAACTAATTCGTCACCATCTCTGTCTTCACATTAGTAAAGATATTTTTACCAATGCTGTTATCATAGGGCGCAACATCCTGCATGGTGCGTGATGGGTAGCGTTTGGTATCAAACTTGCCGGTCCAGTCCTGGTTCTTCTTATCGCCTACCAATATCGCCACATCTGCATTGCTGATGCGGTTATCTTTTATCACGCAATCGCCGGCGGCTATATAGAAGCCGGTCTCCACTTTTCCTTTGGCCATGCCATACATCAGGCGGATGGCGGTTTTGATATTATCAATTTGGTTATGGGTAACGGTATGATGCGTTCCGTTGATGCGGATGCCACCCAGGCCGCCTTTAAATACATTGCTGTCTATCAAACAATCATGCCCGCCGCGCATTACCAGTTCGCCCTGGCAATCTTCAAAATAATTGCTGATGTACCGGTTACCGGTGCTTTTGTTGCTGATCACCTCGGGCTCGCCATCGCAGTGGATAAAGCGGTTATCGCGCACTAAAGAATTGGCAGCCTGGTTACCCAGCAATATTGGATCCTGCCCTACCTGCACGCATTCGCCACCGTTAAATACCGGCCAGGCAACCTTCGCCTTATCACGGAAGACGTTATGATCTACCAAAGTATGCTGAGGCACTTCCTTATCGGTTATCTTTATCTGTACTTCCTGGTTATCTATATTACTGATAAAATTGCAATGGTCAACCCGGTTACCCTCGCCGTTACCGCCTACTACCACAATAGGCATAAACTGCGTTTTAGCGGCATTTTTACTAAAGGTACAATTAGTAAGGCGGCAGTATTTGCTGTTATCCATCTCTACCAGTATCCCGCTGCTGCCGGCTGCTTTAATAATATTACAGCCTGTAAAGTTAATGCCTGATAGCTGGGTATAACTCCCCGTCAGCTGAAAGATGGCTTTACTTGCATCGCCTGAGAAAACTACCTTATCCGGAGTTTCGGCACGAATGATCACCGGCTTAGCGGCCGTACCATTGGTAGGGATAACCAGCGCCCAATTGCTGTAATTGCCATTAGCAATAACGATCTCGTCGCCCGGTTTAACGGTGGCAGCCGCTTTTTGAAATTCATCGGGATTAGCCACTTTGTAAACCTTAGCGTTTACGGCAAGCGAAACAAGCAGGCAAAGGCCCGTAGTCAGGAAGTTTTTCATCGATATAATAAATTGGTAAGGCCAAATTATCAGATATAATACATCTAAAATTCAGTCTGATATACCAATTAGCATACAAAATTAGCCTTTATCAACCGGTTGCGTAATTTCAGGCTACACTTTTTGCCGCCTGCACGCTGATGTACCACTCTTACTTCAGTATCACCTTAGTAGCGCCGTAACCAAATTTTTCCTTGCGGGCATCCATAAAGGTTTGTATGCGATTATTCTTACCGAGCAGTTTATGCAGTTCATGCCGTAAGGTACCGTTACCCGCCCCATGGATAAAAGTGATCTCGGGCAGCTGATGTACAATAGCGGCATCCAGTGTTTTTTTAAAATGGGTAAGCTGCATGTTTAATATGGTTGCACTGCTTAAAAACTGGTGTTCGGGCGTTAGCTTTTCAATATGCAGGTCAACCTCGCCGGTTGGTTTATCTACCAGTTGCTTTTCTTCGGCGGGTTTAAAAAAGCTTTCCTTTAGCTTTTCGGCATCTATAACTACCTCATCTTCATCCAGGCGTATCAGCCAACCCTGCTGGTTCATCAGCGGGATGTTCTTTTTGCTGCCGGCAAAGTCCTTAGCCTTAAACTTCTCGGTGATGTTTAACGCATCGGGCGTTTTCTTATTCTGATTGGTATAATACAACACCTGTAAATTAAGTGCCGGCCATATTTGCAGATCGGCCAATGGCGCCGAATAGATCTTTTGCTGCGATGCCGGGGCGATGATACCGGCAAACTCGCCTTTATATTGCTGGTTTTGCTGCGATATAAGGGTTAGCAGCAACTGGTACGATGTCTCGTTAATTAAATGAAAGTGCACCACGGCGCCGGTTTTTGGGTCGGGCACTACGGCCAGGTAAATGCCTTTATCTTTAAAGTTAGCGTCTTCGGAGGCGCCAGCGTTGCTTGCCTGCGGCACACTGTCGTCAGCAGTCTGGTGGCCATGTACCGATGTTACCTTACTCACTAAAACAGGTATTTCAAAGTCATCGGCCCCGGTAACGCCTATCATATCATTGCTAATGATGCGGGTAACATAGCCCTCCATGTTCTCATCAACAAAGCGCACAAAATCACCTAATTTATATTTCATATCCTGTAGATTTCAATCGGCAAATATACACCGATGGGGCGGCTTTAATATCGCGCGTTTATCATATTGTTATTTGTGGCGGTAGCAATATAATTACGTAACAGGCGCGCTTAGTTATTCGTACAAGGAATATATTTGTTATCAAATTTCAACCCTGATAAAAATGGCTATTGAACCTTCACATCGCACCGATCCGGCTGTACTTAAGCATTTATTTACCCATAATCTTAATAAGTTATACTACGGTAAATTGTACATCAAAAACAATCTCCCGCATTTAACAGAAACAGCGTCATTTAAAGCGCTGCAACTGGCTTTGCAGGAACTGCATGATGATGTGGAAAAGCACCTGGCCCGTCTTGAAGAAATATACAAGGTGATGAACATCACGCCATCCGACGAAGAATGCATCCCGGTAAAGGCCATTTTTAAAGAAACCTTCGCGCTGGAAAAAAAAGGTATCGGCATGGAATTGCTGGGCGATATGAACATTATGCTGTATATGCAATTGATAGAACATATCAATATCAACGCGTTCAGGATGTTGCGCATTTTGGCCAAAGCTTTAAAACTGGAAGATATGGAGCAACTGCTGCTGGAAAGTTTTGATGAAAGTATAGACGACGACCGCCTGTTTATGCTCATCACCAACGAGTACCTGAGTACCCAGGGATATGACGAAATAGCATAAAAAAAATAAAACCGGGCTTGTGGCCCGGTTTCGGTGATAGTTATTCAATACCCCTATTAAAATAACCTCTCAAAAATAAAAGAATTTTCTGTTTACCACCGCATCTTTTTTAAAAAATATTTCAAATATTTTCATTTAGCAATAATTCAAGGAACTTCAGATCGAGCCAGCGACCAAATTTAAAGCCTACCTGCTTAAAATGAGCCACTTCTGTAAAACCAAGCGATTGATGCAAATGTAAGCTCCCCGCCGATGAACTGTCTATGCCGGCTATCAGCGCGTGCATTCCTTTATCCCTTGCATGGTTAATTACTGCCTGCACCAGCATTTTACCTACGCCCTTACCCCTGCTGCCGGTATCAACATACACCGAATGTTCTACCGTAAAACGATATCCCGGCCAATTGCGGAACGGGCCATAAGTACTGAAGCCGGTCACTTTTCCGGCTTCAGCAGCCACAAACACCGGATGGCCTAACTTCAGTTTATCGGCAAACCATTGTTCGCGCATGGCAAGCGTATGCACATCGTCCTGGTAAACGGCCGTGGTATGGATGATCGCATGATTATAAATTTCCAGTATAGCCGGAAGATCGGACGCGTTAGCATGACGGATAATGAATGAAGTTTCCATCGGTATTCAAAAAAAATGCCCCGGATAACCGGGGCACCTGTAGCGTTATTAAACGATAATTATTTTTTCTCGCCGCCTTCGGTGTGCGTACCACCTTCAGGGTGGGCAGTGCCGTGGTGGCAGGTGATACAAGAGATACCTGTATTCATTACCATACCCAAAGAATCCTTACCTGCTTCGAAATATTTTTTGTTGATCTTGGCGGTCATTTCAAACATTTTGCGGGCCATCAGTTTTTCTGGTTTGGTATCTGCTGCTTCATTGCCGCGCTCGTGGCAAAAATTGCAACGCACTCCCAATGCTTTTGTCCACTGGCGCATTACCGTTTCTACCTGCTGATGGGTGAATTTTTTAGGTAATACTTTTAAATTCATTTTTTTCTCCTGCTCCTGGGGCATAGAAGCTACAGCGCCAAAAACCACTAACGAGGTTAGGCCCAGTGTGATAAATGCTTTTTTGTTTAGTGCGATCATATTAATTAGATTGAGGTACTAATGTATATAATTTACTTAACAATGACAATTTGTAATAAAAAAAATACGGCGCAACATCTATTATTTTTGATACACCCGCACGTAATCGATCTGGTATTTGCGGGGGAACTCCGTTTTTGAGGGGTCGCCGCCATTATCGCCGCCCATAGCCAGGTTTAGTAAAATATAGTGTGGCTGCATAAACGGGTTAAAATTAGTACCGTCCCGGTTTACCAGTTCTGACAAAGCTACCTGGTTCAGCAGCTTATCATCCACATACAAACTGATGGCCTGCTCGTCCCAATCCATACGCCAAATGTGAAACTCCTTGCTCCAATCCTTACCTAAGCTATCAACCGCTGTAGTTTTGCTGTACCATTTAGCCTTGTTGGGCACCGATGTACCGCAGGCAATATTGGCCAGCAGCATATTGCGGTAATACTCCATAATATCTATCTCCCCGTTTGATGGCCAGGGTTTGCTATCGCCCAGGGTCCAAAACGCGGGCCACATCCCGGCAGATACATCAATACGGGCACGCATTACAAAACGGCCATATTGCCAGCTATGTAATCCCCGGGTATTTATACTGGCCGATGTGTAGTCGATAAACTCACGGCTGGTTCGCCAGTTGTTGCTGTCCGCTTTATAATATGGGTTAGGCAGATGCGCTCTCCGGGCCTCAATGGTCAATATGCCATCATGGCATACCGCGTTTTGCTGTTGATACCATTGCGCCTCGTTATTGCGTACAAAACCATGCTCGTATTTCCAGCTGGTACTGTCGGGAGCGCCTTCGTTGTTAAATTCATCAGCCCAAACCAGTTTATAGTTATCCTTATCTGTCTTATCCTGTGCATAAGTAGCAAAGGCCGGTAGCATGGCAATGGTCAGTATTAATTTCCGCATATGCTTTTTTAACGCAACTCGTTCAATATTGGTTTATCCAATGCTGTTAATTTGGTTTGATCGGGCTTTAATAATTCCAGTACTTCTATCTCGTTTACGCCCTTCTTTAGCCATTCTACCGGCACATATAAAGTTTGCTGCGGGCCAATGCTCCAGTATTTACCCAAATTATGTCCGTTTACCCAAACCATACCCTTGCCCCACTCGCGCATATCCAGGTAAGTATCGGCAACTTTAGCCAGGTTAAACGTACCTTTCTTAACCACCGGCGCGTTTCCGGCTTTGGTACCCGGTTGATATTTGATGGTGCTGATATTTGAAAAAGGCAGGCTATACATTTTCCAGCCACTCACTTCAGTATTATTGAACAGTACTTTTTCGGTGATGCCCTTTTTATTCTGCAACAGGTATTTGCCGAAGTTTACCCGGCCCATATTCTCTACCAGGATATCCAGCGTTACCTTTCCAGCCGGCAGGCCGATCTGCATACTATCCTGCTTAATGCGCCTGTCCAGCGTACCTATTTCTTTACCATTCACCATTACAATGGCATAATCGCGCAGTTGTTGTAATTTCAATATACCGTTTTTGCCGCCCTGTAAGGTGGTGCGGTATAGTACAAAGCCGTAGGCCTGGTTCAAATCTTCAAAAGTTAATGGTTTAGCGCTCAATTTTGGCACTGGCAGATTAGCCAGTAATGTACCGGTCTGTTTCAGGCTGATAGATGGAATAGCCATAGCCGGTTTTGCTTCCGGAACAGTTGGCAGCTTTACCCCTGCAGGTAAATGCTTTTCGATCACCTGGCGGAAAGCCATAAATTTTGGCGTAGCGTTACCGGCTTCGTCAAGCGGGGCGTCGTAATCATAACTGCTGATCTGTGGTTCGTATGGGCTTTCATCTTTATAATTAGCGCCATTCATAAAGCCACGGGTAGTACCGCCATGGAACATGTACATATTGATGGAGATCCCCGCCGCCAGTACCGTATCTAAATGCACACTGTACTGTGATGCCGGTACGGTATGGTGCTTGGTTCCCCACCAATCGAACCATGCCGGGTACCATTCGGCCACGTAGTAGGGGCCTTTACCATCATGATTTTGGTTGATAATGCGTTTTATCCTTGCCGGGTTATCGATCCCGTTTATGGCTGGCAGCATGCCCGGCAGGTGTCCTTTTGCCAGGTCTCCGGCCGGATCGCAGGTATAAAGCAGGCCATCAAAACCAGCTTCTTTAAACAACTTCTCGTTGATCCGCAGGTAATCCTTATCACTCGCGTACGATCCGTATTCGTTCTCGATCTGTACCATCAGGATGTTGCCGCCGTGATTAACCTGCAGCGGGGCCAGTTGCTTGCCTACTTGTTTAATATAGGTCTCGTATTCCTTCAGGTATTTTTCTTCTTTACTACGCACCACCAGGCCTTTTTCGTTCTGTAGCCAATACGGATAACCGCCAAATTCCCACTCGGCGCATACATACGGACTGGGGCGCAAGATCACCCATAACCCCTCCTGTTGCGCGATGCGCACAAACTCGGCAATATCGTTATTCCCCGTAAAATCAAACTTGCCTTTTTGCGGCTCGTGCAAATTCCAGAAAACGTAGGTACCTATCGTATTCAGGCCCATCGCTTTGGCCATTTTCATCCGGGCGCGCCAGGCTTCGCGGGGTACACGGGGGTAATGGATCTCCCCGCTGATCATCTGGAAGGGTTTGCCATCCAGCAAAAAGTCGGTATCGCCATAAGCAAAAGTGTGTTTAGCTTGCGCGTTTACGTTCAACTGGCTCATCATGATAACGCCGGTAAGCAGCGCCATCCATCTTTTCTTTATATTCATATTTAGGTTAATGGTCGTATTTCTGTTTCATTTCTTTATAATAAGCCTGCATAATGTAAAAGGCTTTCTTTTTGTTGCCCTTATCATCGTACATGCCCTTACGGTTCCAGCCCTCCTGGTATAGCGGGTTATTGCGTTTTGGCGAACGGAAATCGTTCAGCACCCAGGGCGCTATGCCTACATAGTTATCGGGCATACGCTTTAGCATGTCGGTTTGCTCTTTAAAATACCATTCCTGAAATTCCTCGTCAAAGCGGGTAAGCGAATCGGCATGGAAACCGCTTTTGCCTTCAGCGCCTGTCTCGCTAATAAACAATGGTTTATTATAGGGTGTACTCCAGTTAGTAGTTCGGCACTGATCGGGCAAACCGCCGTACCAGCCCAGGTATTCGTTAAAGGCTACCAGGTCAACAAATTCGCCCAGCGGATCGTCCACTACGTTTACATTCTTCAATGCGCCATAATTTACTTCAAGCGCGGCCGATACCATTCGGGTTCCGTCAAATTCCTTAGCACGGGTGATCAGGCTGTGCATAAAATCGGTACGGGTTTGGCTGATGGGCGTTTCGTTCCCAACCGACCAGATGATGATACTGGCGCGATTATGATCGCGGGTGATCATTTCCTGCAACTGCGCTTTAGCTTTAGCCAGTACCGCCGGGTTACCGAAATTGATGGTCCAGTAAACCGGTATTTCCGACCATACCAATATCCCCAGCGAATCGGCCGCGCGGGTCATGGCTTCATCGTGCGGGTAGTGGGCCAAACGCACCATGTTGCAACCCAGTTCTTTGGCCTGGTTCAATAACTGCAAAGCATCTTTTTGGCCAACAGCGCGGCGTACCTCCTGCGGTATCTCGCCATGTATACAAATGCCCCGCATAAATATTGGTTTGCCGTTCAATAATACCTGCTTTCCAAAAGCCTCGATAGTACGGAACCCTATTTTATCACTCACCTCATCTCCCGCGGCAGATACCATTACTTTATACAGTTTTGGCGTTTGTGGCGACCATAACTGTAGCTTGGGCAGTTTGAAATTCAGTTCGGTTAGTTCACCGGTTGCTGTCAGTTGTTTTTTAAAGTTCAGTTCGGGTATGCTGATGCTGATCGGATCGCCTGTTTTGGCGTTGCGCACTTTTATCCAGCCAGATACATCAGGTGTAGCCAATGGCGCTTTGCCCGGCTCGGCGCGTTTAAGCTGGATCACATAATCCTGTATAAAACTTTGGGGGACCTCTACCAGTTTTACATCGCGGGTAATGCCGCCGTAGTTCCACCAATCGGTATTGAGGGTAGGCACTTCATCGGCACCACGCTTGTTATCTACCTTAACTACCAGGAAATTGCCTTTTTCTTTTAGTAACGATGCCGGCACGCTGAAGTTGAACGGCGTAAAACCACCAATATGCATACCCAGTTTTTTACCGTTCAGGTAAACATCGGCACGGTAATTTACCGCTCCGAAATACAGGTAGTACCTGCTTTTAGTATCGGCCGCATGAAAATCGAACGATTTTTTATACCATACCGTCCCCTCGTAATATAAAAACTCGGGCTTTTGATGGTTCCAGTCGCCGGGCACCTGCAGGCTGTATTTATCGTTGTAACCGTGTTCTTTTTTCTCGGTCTTGTTTCTGGGGATGTCGGTATTCCAATAAGCATCGCCGTTGTTTTCCGCCAGTTCTTTGTAACGGTAATCGTAAAACCCGGTTTCGTACGGATCGACAATATATTGCCATTTGCCATTAAGCGACAGGGCTTTGCGCGCCCCGATATTGCTGATCAGGCTATCCTGCGCCTGCACGCAGACTGCCCCGGCCAGCAAGGTTATTAGTAGAAATAGTTTCTTCATTTTATTTTTTAAATACATCCAGGTTCCACTTATCCAGCCAGTTTATTTCGATGTCGTCGCCTTTAAAAGTAACTGGCAGCCACAGGTAACGGCCGTCGATGGCATTCTTTGGCGTCCATTTATCGGCCATAAAAATAAAGGCATTCTTTTTACCCTCAACCGGCAATACATAGGTGCTTTGTCCGCCAAAAGTGATCTCAGCAGCGTTGCCCACGCATGGGTTGCCGTGGTAAGTCCAGGGGCCATAGATGGATTTAGCCGTGAACCACCTTGCCGGGTTCGGTGCCCAACCTGTAGTGCCCGAGCCGATCATATAATAAATACCATTATGCTTAAAAATGGCCGGCGCTTCGGTTTGGTGACCGGCATATACCCGTGCGAATTTGCCGGTGTGGCCGGTGTAATCATCATTCAGTTCGGCAATATCCAGTGTAAAATTCTCCTCGGCCGAGAAGATGTGGTAGGCTTTGCCGTCATCATCCACAAATACGTTCATATCGCGGGCCATCTGTCCGCCGGGCAAGTCGCGGCAAAAGAAACCTTCGCTTTTATCCTTTGGCTTATCACAATTTACTTTATCCGCTTCGGCGGTTCCTTCGGGATAAATGGGCATAAAGCCTGCATTGGGGCGGTAGCTGCGGATAAACTTAAATGGCCCCGCGGCTTTATCAGCAGTAGCGACGCCTGCCCGGGCGGCCTTGTAACCTTGTCCGCGCAATTCCAAATGGAACCACATCACATATTTTTTAGTTTTTTTATTATAAACCACCTTGGGGCGCTCCAGTATGCAGCCTTTGGCAATATCGTTGGTACTATCGGGCGATACGCTTAGGGCAATGCCCTCATCCTTCCAGTTATAAAGGTCTTTTGATGAATAGCAGTGCACTCCCACCATGGCCCGGTTACCGGCGCCGCCTTCTATTTTATGTTCACCGTACCAGTAATAGGTCCCTTTTTGATAGAGCATGCCGCCGCCGTGGGCATTAATGTGCACGCCCTTATCATCGGGCCAGATGGCGCCGGGGGTAAATTCGGCAACCTTGGTTTGTGCCCTCAGTATACTGCCGGTAAGCAGCAGCGCGAAAGTCGTTAGTTGGTATCGTTTTATCATAGGTTTTTAGCGTCGAATTTATTTTATGGCTGTAGGCTTCCATTCTATCACCTGTACTGGTTGCGGTGGGATATTGGCGCGTCCTTCCCCATCAACCTGCACATTTTTCTGCACGAAGAGGTTCAGCACACGGCTTTGCTTCCACAACTCGGTATCGTAAGTAGGCTCCCACGATCCTACCGATGCATCAGTAAGATTGCTTACCTGCCATTTACCTTGTTTAATATCGGCCGTTACCGCAATCGAAACCTTATCACCCAGATCGGCATCTCTGAATATCAGCGCGGCAGCCATTTGTCCTTTAACAGGCCAGGCAATAATTTGTGGCCTTGATATCGGGATCTGCTTGGTACCACCACCGCTTAAACTAAACGCGCCTTTGCGAAAAGACAGGTTATTTACCTGCCATGTTGCACCGGTTTTGTAAACAATATGATACTGTGGCACGGTTTGCCCCTGCTCGCGCCAGTAGGTGGCAATAAAGGGCTGCCCCTGCGCATCGGCAAACATGGATGTTTGGTTGATCAGTTCGCTTTTTTGCGGGATGCGGCAGGCATATTCGGCGTTGGAAGCGGTGATGGGCAGGTGGTAAATTTCACCTGTAGACTTTTGCCAGGTCTTGCCGCCATCTTTTGAACAGGCATAGGCAATATCGTGGTTACTGGCCACATCGGGCGATTCGCGCCATACCCACGAGATATGGATAGTGCCCTTAACATCAACCGTAATTTGCCAGTAGGCGCTACGCTGGCCTTCGCCGTCTATCAGGTTATCCTGCAGGCGTTCCCATTTTTGAGTTTTGGTATGATAGGTATCTACCAGCAGGTTGCCGTTACCCGATGCACCATCCCGGTAAAAGAAAAGCAGATCGCCGTTGGCTTGTTTGTAAAATTCGGGGTAGCTTACCTTTTGTTCATGGTCGCCGGTCATGCTTAGTTTATCGCCCAAAGTGAGCGAACCGGGCGACTGGCTTTTAGCATAATTAACAGGGTTATTATGCAGGCCCCAAACTACATGCAGGAAACCCGCGCCATCTACCATGATACTGATAGATTTATGCGCGTCGGTAGCATCACCTTTATATTGGGTGCGGTTGATCTGCCAGCCTTCGGCGCCGGTTTTGCGTTTGGCCAGCACCACAAACTGATCGTTATCATAAAAGGCGGCATACTGATAACCGCCTGCCGTAACCAGCGAATTTTTACGGAAGATGACCGTATTAACGCTGTTATTTGCCCAGGCCCCGGCGGTGGGTATCGGTATAATTTTGGCGGCTTGCTGCGCATGGGTACACAACGGCATTACAGCGCAAATTATTATTGCGAATACCAGCGTAATGATTAGTTTTTTTAGCACTTCAATTTGATTTAGTTTTTACGATAGCACAGCCTTACATACTGGTACGTAAATTTATAATTGATTTGCTAATTACACACTTTTTAAGCGCATGGTAAGGGGGTAAAATCGCATTTTGCGGGGGATATTCTTAATAAGCGCTTATCCTTTCACCTTACGCTGCTTCAGGCTGTATGATTTTTGGAAAGCCACCCGGTGTTGCTTAATAAACTCGGACGGGTTAATGCCGAACTGCTTGTGGAAATGCTCGCGGAAATATTTGATATCGTTAAACCCTACCCTAAAAGCCGCCTCGTTAACATTGCAGTTGGTATTGATCATCAATTCGGCAGCCTTACGCAAACGAACGAACCTAATGAAGCCGTTGATAGATTGCCCTGTTACCTGCCTTATTTTTTTATACAGGCTGGAATAGCTCATCCCCATCTTATCGGCAATGGCGTTAACCTCCAGTTCGGGATCCGTCAGCGAGTTCTCGATAATTTCGATACAGCGATACAGAAAGTCCTTATGCTCTTCGGATACGTTTCGGCTTTTGCCTTTCAGTGTGATCTCGCTGAAGAAATAATTTTGCAGTTCGCTTTTGTTTTTGATGATGCCTTTCACCCGGGCTACCAACAGGTCCTTGTCAAAAGGTTTGTTCATAAAATCAACCGCGCCTTCTTCTATACCCTGCAAACGGATAGCCGGCGCGGCCTCGCCGGTTAACAGGATGATGGGGATATGGCTAAGGGTCGAATCCTGCTTAACGATACGGATCAGTTCCATGCCGCTTAAACCGGGCATTACAATATCGCTGATGATCACATCGGGCAGGTGCTTTTTGATCAGTTCCAGTCCACGCTCGCCGTTCTCGGCTTCAAACACTTCGTATTCTGCCGCGAAGATCTTTTTAATATAAGTGCGGATCTCGTTATTGTCGTCTATCACCAACACCGATTGCTTATCCGATATCAGCAGGTTCAGATCCGTAACGCCGTTTTCAAGGGGTTTTTCGAGTGTGTTATCGTAATCGATCAGTTCCTCGGCAGCGTATGAGTAGCCCTCCGTTGCCGACTCCACTATCGGATAGGCGCCCAAATGCTCCTTACCTTTTGGTAAGCATAAAGTAAATGTAGTACCGCCACCACCTGCCGTGCTTTTGTAATTGATGGTACCGCTATGGCTTTCCATAAACGTTTTCACAAGGTATAAACCTATTCCGAAACCTGTTTTCAGGGAGTTGGCATCCTTTACCTGGTAAAATTTATCAAATAAACGCTCCCCTACCTCGGCGGTAATGCCGATGCCGCTATCGGTAATCTCAAAATACACAAAGCGCTCATCCTGTTTAATATTAATATGGATGCTGCCTCCATCGGGTGTAAATTTCACCGCATTGGAGATAAGGTTGAACAGCGCTATCTCTATCTTCTCGCGGTCTACATACAATTCTATCTGGTCGCTGGCGTTCTCGAATTGATAGCTGATGTTCTTGATCTTGGCCTGGTGAAGGAAACAGGTGTATACATCCCGGCTCAGATCGGCAAAGTTTACCTTGCTTACTTTCAGATCGGCATTTTCGCTTTCGGTTTTGCGGAACAGCAGCAGGTGGTCTACCAAACCCAGCAGGCGGCGGGCGTTGCGGTAAACGATGTTCAATTCTTCGTTATGCGTTTTATCCTGTCGCAGCAGGTCTTTTATCGGGTTGATAATGAGCGTTAATGGCGTACGGAATTCGTGCGATACGTTGGTAAAGAACGACAGCTTCTTTTCGTTCGCTTCCTTCTCTTTTTCCACTTTCAGATTGGCTATCTCAATTTCGTATTGCAGGTGCGTTTGCCTGATACGGTATTGCCAGTACCAATAAATAACCGCGCAAATGGCCGATATATACAGCAGCCATGCCCACCAGGTGCGGTACCATGGCGGCAGCACGATGAGCTTTAAGCGTAACTGGTTATCGCTCCAGTTACCGGCTGTGTTGGTGGCGCGTATATATAAGGTGTAGGTACCCTCGTTAAGGCGGGTGTAGTAAGCGGTTTTCAGTGTTCCTACATTATTCCAGCCGTGATCCCAGTTATCCAGGTAATACGAATAGCTGATCTTATCCGGAAAGGAATATTCTAAAGCGGTATAATCGACAGCCAGGGTAGCCTGATCATAAGGCACGCTGATCTCTTTCAGATCTACGATGGCCTGGTTGCCGGTATAGTTGGTTGTACCCTCTACGTTTTTATTACTGATACGCAAGCCGGTGAAAGTTAACTGTGGTTGATGAACCGCCAGCTTTACACTATCCGGATAAAACAGGTTAAAGCCGTTGATCCCCCCAAAAGCCAGCTCGCCCGATTGCAGCTTTAGCGCCGCGTTGAAGTTGAACTGGTTACTTTGCAAGCCATCGGCAGCGTAAAAGTTTTTGAATTTACCGGTGGCAGTATTGTATTCGGTTAAGCCATTGTAGGTGCTGCCCCACAGATTGCCGTTATTATCTACCAATACGTTCAATACCGAGTTACTGGGCAGGCCATCGGCACGGGTGTAGCGTTTTATGGCCTGGGTTTTACTGTCGTAACTTATCAAGCCGCCGCCCTCGGTACCCAGCCATAGCCGCCCCTGCCGGTCCTGGTTTATGGAGCGCACCGCGTTTTTGATCTCGGTGTACTGATGGTTCTTATTGGCGATGTCTATTTTGATCAGCCTGGAATAATCACCCGCCCAAAGGTTGCCCTTGCTATCTTCAAACAAGGCATGGATGTTGATGAGATTTTTATCAAACACCTCAAAGCGGTCTGTCGCACGGTTATACTTATATAAGGCGCCGCCACGGGTAGTGCCCGCCCAAATATCACCACGCGAATCTAAAAACAGCTTCCACAGGCTTTTATCCTCGGTTTTGGTATACGGATTGTAGCAGGTATAATGTATGAAGCTATTGCCGGTTTTATTAAACCTGTCGATCCCACCACTAAACGTAGCTACCCATATTTGATTGGCCTTATCCTTCAATACACTCACCACAAAATTACTGCTTAACGAACCTGACGACGCGCTATGCACATAACTGGTGTACTGATCGGCCTTGCGGTTCCAGTAACTTAGCCCCCCGCCATCGGTGCCTATCCATAAATTATGGGCTTCGTCCTCGCAAAAGGAAAGCGCGAAATTGTTGACCACGCTATTCTTATTAAAAGGATCGTGTGTGATGAGTTTAAAAGGCGCTGGGTTGTTGTCGATGATGTTTACGCCGCCGCGCAGGGTGGCTACCCAGGTTAATCCCCCGTTATCCTCGTATATCATGCTGATGGCATCGCTATGCAGCGAGCCATTTTCGTTACCGCTTACAATATGCCTGATGCGATGACTTGTGGTATCCATAATATTTACGCCGCCGCCATTGGTGCCTATCCACAGTTGCCGCGACCGGGAAAAACGGAGATCCACCACATTTTCGCTGGTGAGCGCGCTGTTAATTACCCGGCTGATACTTTTAGCAGCACGGTTATATACAAAAAGGCCATTATCGGTACCTATCCAAATCTTTCCATAAGCGTCGATCAATAAGCAATTAGCCGATTTTAATGTGGCGTCGATCACCTCGATATGGTTTGGCGTGTTTAGGCGGCAAAGCCCAACATCGCGAATGAACAGCCAAACCTGCTTATACTTATCTGCCGCGATAGCCTGTACCGAAAACCAGGTATTAGCATTATCAAGCGTTATCTGTCGCGCTACGCTATCGCCCGGGTTGCAAATAAAAAGGCCGGCGTAATCCGTACCGATATACAGCTTTCCGCCTGCCCCGCAGTATAGGGCATTAACGTTATGCGTTATTTTTTGCGGCAGATTGCCTTTGGCGGGCTGATATAATATGGAATGAAAGCGCGCGTCGGCATAATCGTAATACATCGGCCCGCTTTGGGTGCCTACGTAAATGCGGTTACCGTAGCCGGTTATCCGATTCAAGTGATTATTGTTAAGCGAACGGTTGTCGCCCCAAACATTCCGATAGATCTTTACCGTGCTGCCGTCAAAGCGGTTAAGCCCATCGTAGGTGCTTATCCATACAAAGCCATGGCTATCCTTATATATACTGGTTACGGCGTTGTTTGATAAGCCTTGTTCGATGCCCAAATAACGGACGGGATGGTCTGTTGCCAAAGCCGCATCTGCCATGCCGGTCAACAGGCAAAGCATCCCTAAAAAAAGTACCGTACGGCGTAGCAGATCAGTCAAAAAATGGTGGATTTGAAAATTGGTATTTCAAATTTAATGTTTTGTTGACAGTTATACTAATAAATTATGCACATGTGCTGCATTTTATAGGTAAAACAAGCTAAGCGCATCATTTACAGCATTATTTGCGGTGTTAAAAAATCCCCCCCTTTAAATTACGATTATACCCCCCATGCAGTAATCGGAAATCACCTTATTTCGTTCTTGCCAATTGTTACCGGGACAACCACCGGGCTTATTATAACCAAATATATTTTAATTATTCCTGAAAAGCCAATGAGTTAAATCAACCTGCTGTAAAACCACCGCGACCGGTTACAAACACCAGCCGCTAAAAAAACCAAACTATTAAGCTAATTAATTAAAAATTATGAGAAAAAAATTTACGCATCTATTAATTATCACCTTACTTATAAGCGTAATAATTAATGTTTTCACGCAAAACACCTTCGCGCAAACCGCCTATACGGTTACCGGCAAGGTGGTAGACGAAACCGGGTCGCCATTGCCCGGGGCTTCTGTAGCGGTGGCCGGCAAAACACAAGGCGCTACCGCCGGTCCGGACGGAACTTTCAGAATGGTATTTACCGCACCTGCTACCCTCAGTATCTCATTTGTGGGTATGGAAACCAAAAGTGTGCAGGTAAGCAGCACAAACCATAACATTACTATTACGCTTGCTGATAGCCGCAAGGGGCTTAACGAAGTAGTAGTTGTAGGTTACGGCCAGCAAAAACGTTCGGATGTTACCGGTTCGGTAGCCTCGGTACCTAAGGCCCGCTTAGAGCAATTGCCGGTTACCAACGTATTACAAGCGCTTGAAGGTGCTGTGGCCGGTGTTAACATCACTACAACTTCAAGCGTTCCGGGCGCGCAGCCATCAACAACCGTTCGCGGTCAAAACTCTATCACTGCAAGTTCAAGTCCGTTTGTAGTTGTCGATGGGATCCCGCTGAGCAAAAGCGGAGGCTCGCTGAATGATATCAATCCTAACGATATCGCGTCGATGGAAATATTAAAAGATGCTTCGGCCGTGGCTATCTATGGTGCCAACGGCTCAAACGGCGTAATTCTGATCACTACCAAACGTGGTACTATGGGTAAACCGGTTATCCGCTATAACGGCTATGCAGGTACCGAAAAGCTGGGCCATATCCTTACTCCGCGCGATCCGGCATCATTTACCCAAAAATTCCTTGATTACGAATCGCAAAATAAACTGACCCAGCAATTTCCTGAACCGGTTTACAACAATTCGGAAAGGGCTAATTACACTGCCGGCCACATCATTGATTGGGTGAAAGAAACTACGCAAACCGGTATCATCCAGGATCATAACGTTAGCGTATCAGGTGGTACCGAGGATGTGAAATATTTCCTTTCGGGCGATTACATGAAACAGAAGGGTGTAATTAAAGGCTACCAGTACAACCGCGTAGGCATCCGCTCAAACCTGGATGTAAAGGTTACCAATTACCTGTCGGTAGGCGCTACTGCATTTTTAGCCAACAACAATTACGATGGTGGCCGTGCCAACTTACTGAACGCAACCGCGATGAGCCCTTACGGCAATGTATACAATGCCGATGGCACTTACACCATTTATCCAATGGCACCCGAACAATTATATGTTAACCCGCTGTTAGGTTTAACTACCGATGTGATCAGCCGTAGCGTTAACCTGAACGGTAACGGTTATGCCGAGATCAAATTTGGTGGTGTGCTGAAAGGCTTGCGCTACCGCCTGAATGCCGGTTACACCTACCTGCCAACCCGCAACGATACCTACAGCGGCCGTTTGGCCAATACGCCACTGGGTTCGGCAAGCGCGGCCAGCTCAGAAACGCAGTCGTACACGCTGGATCACCTGTTGCTTTATACCCGCGATTTCGGTAAACACCGTATCGACTTTACCGGTCTGTACAGTTCGCAACAGCGTAAGTACTTTACCTCTACCGCCGGCGCCACCAATTTTATCAACGATGAGTTATCGTTTAACAACCTTGGCGCAGGCTCTACCCAAACCGCGTCATCATACCAGGACAGGTATGCGCTGAACTCGCAGATGGGCCGTATCAATTACTCGTACGATAGCCGCTACCTGGCCACGTTTACCGTTCGCCGCGATGGTTCGTCGGTATTTGGCGCCAATACCAGTAAATATGGTTATTTCCCATCGGCAGCTTTGGGCTGGAATATATCTAACGAGGATTTCATGAAGAACTCTAAGATCGTGAACAACTTAAAACTTAGAGGTTCATATGGCCGTTCGGGTAACGAGGCTATTTCGGTTTACCAAACCATCACTACCGATGGTACTAACCGCTTCCCATTCAATGGTACCAGCTATGTGGGTGTATTAGCCAGCAACCTGGGTAATGCTAACCTGCACTGGGAAAATACGCAAAGCACCAACATCGGTGTCGAATTCTCTTTGTTCAACAGCCGCATTAACGGTGTTATTGATGCTTACAGTTCAAAAACAACCGACCTGATCTTACGCCGCAACCTGCCTGCTATTACAGGTTATGGTAACGTGCTTGATAATATCGGCAAGATAGGCAACCGTGGTATCGAGGTTACCTTAAACACCCGAAACGTATCATTAAAGGATTTTAAATGGGAAAGCAATATCGTTTACGCGGTTAACCGCAACCGTATTATCGACTTGTATGGTGATGGTAAAGACGATTTGGGTAACCGCTGGTTCATCGGTCAACCCATCAGCGTAATTTACGATTATAAGATGACCGGCGTTTGGCAAACAGGCGAAGATGCATCTAAGCAGGATCCCGGCGCTAAACCCGGCGACCTGAAATTTGCCGACCTGAACGGCGACGGCAAGATCACTGCCGATGGCGATAAAACCATCCTTGGCCAAACAGCGCCAAAATGGACAGGCGGCTTAACCAACACCTTCCGCTACAAATCGTTTAACCTGAGTGTGTTTATCCAAACCGCGCAGGGTATGCTGAAGAACAACCCGGATTATAACTATGCCGATGAGTCGGGCCGCAGGAATACCCCGGCCGAAATTGGTTACTGGACACCTACCAATGGTAGCCAGCAATTCCAGGCACTATCATACACTAACACCCGTGGTTATGGTTATGTGCACGATGCATCGTACACCCGCATAAAGGATGTTACCCTGAGCTATACTGTGCCACAAAAGTTTTTAGATAAAATACATGTTGCCAGCCTGATGTTTTATTTAAGCGGTCGTAACCTTAAAACCTTTACCAATTGGATAGGCTGGGATCCGGAGAATAATTACTCTACCCGCGGTTCGGGCGATTGGACCAACAACTATCCGCAAACACGCACATTTGTTTTAGGTGCAAATATCTCTTTGAAATAAACCCGTTAAACACAATAACATGAAAAAGTATTCGATATTCATTTCACTAATTGCCGTGTTGATGGTGGTTGCTGTATCCTGTAAAAGATCTTTCCTGGATGAAAAACCGTATTCGTCATTCACGCCGCTTACCCTTACCGATTCGTTAGGGTTCGAAGCGTCGGCCGTAGGCTTATATAATTTAGAGACTGGTTTCCTCACCTACTCTGGTCGCCAGGGCTGGCCAAGTGTTTGGCAGGCCGGTACCGATGTGGCTAACGTAACCGCCCAGCAGGAGGGCATAGAGGTACCCTATTACAATTATGCTACCTTAACGCCAACCGATGCAGCTGCAAGCTTTACCTGGGGTAAATACTATTCTATGATCAATAATGCTAATATTATTATTGATGCTGCCGAAAACCCATCGACCACGAAAATTGGCGCGACCGGTAAAAAACAGGTGGAAGCCGAAGCTAAATTCTTCCGTGCCTACGCTTATAATAACCTTGTAACCCTGTTTGGTAAAGTGCCACTGGTTGATCATGCTTTAACCAGCGCCAAAACCGATTTTGTGCGCTCGCCGATAGCCGACGTGGATAATTTAATTATCGCCGACCTTACCTACGCCAGCACAAACCTGGCCGATCTGAACCCTGTGGGTGGTAAAACCAATACCCAGGGCAAACCAACCAGTAGGGCCAATAAGTATATGGCCATGCAGCTACTGGCCGAAGCTTACCTGCGTATGGGTAAAAACTCGCTGGCCGAAGCACAGGCTCAAGCCATTATCAGCAGCACCAAATTCAGCCTGGTTAAAGCCCGCTACGGTGTACGTGCAGGCGGTGCCGGCGATTATTATTCGGATATGTTTGTTTACGGCAACCAACGCCGTGCACAAGGCAGTTCTGAAGCTATTTGGGTGCTGGAGCAGGAAAACCCAACTGCCGTTGTTGGCGGTAATGTTGACAACGCGCAGCAACGCCGCGTTTGGGGTGCTGCTTACTATGCAATCCCCGGCATGTTACCATGCGACTCGTTAGGCGGCCGTGGTATTGCCCGTTTGCGTTTAAGTAACTGGGTGCTTTATGGTTTATATCCAACCGGCGATATCCGTAACTCCGAGAATAACATCAAACGCCATTACTATTATAACGACCCATCGGCTACCTATAAATCAATTTATGGCAAACCGGTGCCTTTTGCCGGCGCCGATACCGCCTTCCGTATTTGCCCAAGCACTACCAAATGGGGGCAGTTTGATCCTAACGACACCTTTGGCTACGCCATGATAAAAGATTTTATTATGATGCGTTTAGGTGAAACCTACCTGTTGCTGGCCGAAGCACAATTTAAACAAGGGAATTTGGCCGGCGCCGCTACCAGCATTAATGCGCTGCGTACCCGCGCCAACGCGCCACAGGTTACCGCCGCGCAAATGACGCTTGATTTTATATTGGACGAGCGCGCCCGCGAGTTGATAGGTGAAGAAAACCGCCGTATGACGCTGATGCGTACAGGTACGCTGGTTGATCGCGCTACCCGTTTAAACTCGAACGACGCGGTACACCCAACCGTTGGCTTAACTGCTAAAAACTTATTACTGCCTATCCCACTGTCGGAAATACAGCTGAATAAGGACGCGGTTCTGGAACAAAACCCCGGCTATTAAGTAACACCTCATCTAAACCAGAAATGGGCTGCCTCAAAAGGGCAGCCCATTTTTTATGCGGGCAGATAACATTGCTTTTACTATCTTCATGATGATATTATCAGACGCTATGATGAAACTTCACATCTTAAAAGGTATCTCCATCACATTATTAATTGCATTGATTGCTACACAAAGCCATGCACAGGCCACAAAAGCCGGGACTGATATCATGGCCAAAATGCTGCAATACCAGGCCATGGGCCTACAAGTGGTGGTGGTAAAGAAAGGCGAGATCAGTTACACACATGCCTTCGGTTTAAAAGACGCGGAAAGCAATACGCAGCTTACAGATAAAGATATTTTCCGGATAGCATCCATATCTAAATCGTTCTCTGCTACTTCCATTATGCAACTGGCCGAGGCTAAGAAGCTATCGCTTAAAGATGATTTCAGTAAATTGGTAGGCTTTAAGATACGTAACCCGAAGTTTCCCGAAACAGTGATCACCCTGAAGATGGTGATGTCGCATACAGCCAGTATTAACGACAGCCAGGGATATTTTAGCCTGGATGCGATCAACCCTGACAAAAACCCCGACTTTGCCAAATGTTATAACAATTATGAACCCGGCACAGGTTACCAATATTGTAACCTTGATTTTAACATGGTGGGTACGGTGATAGAAAAAATATCAGGCGAACGCTTTGACCAGTATGTAAAACACCACATCCTTGATCCCCTGGGGCTTTATGGCGGCTATTGTGTAGACTCGCTGGATAAATCGCGGTTCGCCACATTGTACGAGTATGATGCCAAAGCGAAGAAATTAAACCCATCTCCTGCCGCCTACAATCCGCGCAGTGATGAGATAGCCAAATACCAGATAGGCTACAGTACGCCCATCTTCTCGCCCACCGGCGGCATGAAGATCTCAGCCACCGATCTGGCCAAATACATGACCATGCACATGAACAAAGGTAACTATCACGGCGTAAAGATCATATCCAAAAAGAGCGCTAAGGAAATGCAAACTGTGGTTGCCGAAAAAGATAACTACGGCTTAGCCATCATGACCAAACCCGATCTGATCCCTGGCTATATAATGAAAGGCCATACCGGATCTGCTTACGGATTGTACAGCGCCATGTTCTTTCAGCCCGATGAAAAGTTTGGCTTCGTGGTGATCACCAACGGCTGCAATGTTGGCGAATACGACGGTGTAAACCCCTTTCTAAAGGACGTGATGAATATTTTGTATGATAACTTCATCAAATAATGCTACCGGATCTCAAACTCATAATGCCCGGCAGCTTGTTTAAACGGTTGGTCGGCAGCTATCAGCTTCCCATCTAAATAAACCTTTTTACCGGCAACATGCGGCAACTTGATGCTTGCCGTCGAATTAGCCGGGATGGTTACCGAATAGCGGATCACCCCGCCATCACGCTTCCAGTTAGATACGATCTGCCCTAACGGCCCTTTGTGCGATGATTCGAAATGAGATAATCCGGGTACAAAGTTCGGTTCGAGCAATACATTCTTAAAGCCGGGATTCAGCGGATCAGTCTTGATGCCGCCGATGCCCTTGTATAGCCAGGCCCCTATCTCGCCAAACATAATGTGGTTAAGCGACAGGTCGGATTTGGCCTCGATATTCCAATTCTCGTACAGCGAGGTCGCCCCGTTTATTATCCACCACCCCCAGGATGGGTAAGTTTCCTGCGAAGCAATGCGGTAAGCCACATCAGCATAACCGTTATCACTCAAAGCACCCAATATGGCTTTGGCGCCGAGGATACCGGCATCTAAATGATAGTTATCGGCTTTAACACGCCCGGCTAAATTGGCAGCAACCTTGCCCTTCATATTTTCGGGCACCATGTTCCAGTACAGGGGTACGCTCAATTCGGTTTGATAGCCCTTATCGTACATTCCCGTAGCTGTGTTCAAGTATTTGGCATTAAATGCGTTTTTAATCTTCAGGGCAAGGGCGGTGTATTTGGCCTCGTCGGCTTTGTTGTGGAACATCGCGGCCGCTTTAGCCAGGATGCTTACATCGGTAAAATAGTAAGCTGTAGAGGTAAACTCCACCGGTGATACCGATTTTACCGGCACCCAATCGCCCAAACCCCAGGTGGTTAAACCCGATGGATACAACTGATCGATATGGTTCACATAGCGTTTAATGTTATCATAATTATCAGCCAGCGTTTTGCTGTCGCCATAAAACAGGTACAAGTTCCAGGGGATAATGGCGATGGTGCTTGTCCAGTCGGGGCCGTTCCCCCACTCATAACCCCAACCGTCAGAGGGTACAATTGAGGGTAGCACACCGTTGGGCTGCTGCTCGTCGCGGTGATCGGCCATCCATTTTTCGTAAATGGTAATACCATCGAAATTATACAAACCGGTCTCACTGGCTATATGCGCATCGCCCGTCCAGCCATTCTTTTCGCGCTGCGGGCAATCGGTAGGGTAACCAAAAAAGTTTGACAGGTATGAGTTATTGGTAGCCGACCATATTTTGTTGATCGTTTGGTTTGATGAACCGATCTGCCCGATGGCCTCCACATCGCTATGCATAAAATACCCGGTGAGGCTTTCCTTGTTGATGCTGACGGGCTTATCGCTGCTCACCTCCACATACTGAAAACCCTTGTAATTGAAGCGGGGCATAAAGCTTTCCTGCCCTTTGCCGCCAAGAATAAAAATATCAGTTTGGAACGGATCCTTATCATCGGTAGGGCGATAATGGATATCAATATTGGATTGGTCGGCATAGCCTGTTTTGCCCAGCTTTTCGGCATGCTTCAACCTGATGACCGTGCCCTTTTCACCCGATACCGTAATGTGGCTCACGCCGGATATATTGCGACCCAGATCGAACAGGTAAACATTATCTGCCAGTTTTGTCATGCTTTTGGCCGGGATAGACTCCACATCACGAATAGGTTGCATGGCCTGCGCTACCACACTCCCCGATGGTGCCGAGCGGTTGATAACGCCTTTCCAGCCCTTATCATCAAAGTTGGCGGTATTCCAGCCGGGTTGCTCCAGGCGGGCATCGTAATGTTCGGCGGTGTAAATGCTGTTGAAAATAATGGGGCTTAACGCTGTTTTCCATTTGGTATCGGATGTGATGGTTTCGGTGCTGCCGTCGGTATAAGTAACGCGCAGATCTAAGCAAAACGCAGGTCTGCCGCGCCATGGCGCTTTATGAAAATACCATACCGCCGTACTTTGGTGATTATACCAGCCGTTGCCTAACAAAACGCCAATAGCATTTTGACCACTTTGCAATTGCGAGGTTACATCGTACGAAACATAAAGGTTGCGCCTGTCGAACCGGGTATACATCGGGTCGAGGCGGTGGTTACCTATCTTTTGCCCGTTGATGTACAACTCGTACAAACCGGCTACGGCGATATAAACCCGCGCTGAAGCTATCTTTTTGGCTGTTGAAAACGTATGTCTGAAATATGGCGCGGCCTTTTCGTTCACATCCTTGTTGTCGCTTATCCAGTTGCCCTGCCAGTTGCTTTTATCTACCATGCCGGTCTCGAATACGGCAACATGTGATGCTATACTTTTGCCGTTGTTGCCCCATACCATAACCCGCCAGTAGTATTTGGTGAATGGTTGCAGGGGCTTGCCCTGGTAGTTAATAAGGTTAAGATCGGATGTGAGTTTGTTAGTTTGCCAGTGATCGCCTGTGCCTCTACTTACCAATGCAGAGTCCGTCCCTACAAATAACTGGTAAGCGGTTTGCCGGGCGCCACGGTTATCGTCCAATAACACCCATGTTAAGCGGGGATGTTTCGCATCAATACCGATAGGGTTAATTAGATATTCGCACTTTAAACCGCCAACCTGGGGGGTAGCGCCATGTGCAAACGAACAAATAAACAGGAGTAAGCAAAACAGCAGCGATTGTGATTTGATCATAAACCAAACCTAACTAATCTGTTTTTATTTATACGGATTTTATTAAGATTTAGCCGAACGGGTAGCCATCTCAATGGCATCCCACATATTGTCGGGTATCATTTCCAGCGCGCTGAACTGGCCCGCGCCCTGCAACCATTCGCCGCCATCTATAGTAATTACCTCACCATTGATATAGCCCGAAAAATCGGACACAAGGAATGCCGCCAAATTAGCCAGTTCCTGGTGTTCGCCTACACGTTTAAGCGGCACACGGTTCTTAAAGTCAAATTTCTGCGCCATATCGCCGGGTAGCAGTCGCTCCCAGGCACCTTTGGTTGGAAACGGCCCCGGTGCTATAGCATTGGTACGGATGCCATGCCTGCCCCACTCTACAGCCAGCGATCGTGTCATAGCCAGCACACCGCCCTTAGCACAAGCCGACGGCACAACATAGGCCGAACCGGTGAAGGCATAAGTAGTAACGATATTCAGGATATTGCCGGGCATTTTGTTAGCGATCCAATACTTTCCTAAGGCTAGCGAGCAGTTAGCCGAACCTTTTAAAACGATATCTATCACGGCTGAGAAAGCATTGGCAGATAATCTTTCAGTCGGCGAAATGAAATTACCCGCGGCGTTATTCAATAAGGCATCAACCTGTCCAAACGTATCTATCGACTGTTTCAGCATTACTTCAACCTGATCATAGTCGCGAACGTCGCAGGCCACAGCCAAAACTTTGCCGCCAGTAGCAGCTTCCATTTCGGTAGCTGTTTTTTTCAGCACATCCAGTTTGCGGCTGGTAATGACTAAGTTGGCGCCCAGTTGCAAAAAGTAGGTGCCCATGGCCTTCCCCAAACCCGTGCCGCCGCCGGTAACAATAATGGTTTTCCCTTTCAGGGCATCATCTTTTAACATTCCGGTAGCTGTCATGGTATTTTAGGGATTAACTATTTTTTGATTTGAGTTGCTGTATCATCATTTCCAAACCTTTGCGGGTGGCAGGTGCCCACCACTGTTTCAGCATGGCATCCAGGGTTTGGCTTTGGTCGGCATTAAGCTGGCCAACCAGTTCGCGGCGCAGGTTTTGTTTGCTGCGTATCCACGTTGGGGCGCTAAATTTCATATATTCCCGCATTTTAGCTTCGGCAGCCGACATTACATTCAGCGCGGTTGTTACTTCATCAACCAAACCTATTTCCAGTGCATCCGGGGCCTTCACCAGTTTACCTTCCATCAGGTATTGATATGCACGGCGCTTACCCAGCCAAAAGGCATACAGGTTAAAAATGCTATCGGGTACGATAATACCAACTGGGATCTCGTTTAACCCGATGATGTACGGGCCGTCAGCCATCACCCGGTAATCGGCACAGATAGCTACTACGCAGCCGCCTGCCGGGCTATGCCCGCTGATAGCGGCCACCAATGGTTTCCTGAACGAAGCCAATGCCGCGGGTAACCGCATAAAATCTGTCCAAAAAGCACGGATCTGCTCTTCATCGTAATTGTAGGCTTCAATCAGGTCGATACCTGACGAGAAAAAGTTCTCCTTGCCGGTGATGATCAGTCCGCCAACATCTTTATTGCTGTCCAATTCCTGTACACAAGCCACCAGTTCCTTCACCATCTGGTGGTTGATGGGATTAGACCGTCCCCTATCCAGCTGAATAACGGCCAGGCGGTCGGTTATGGTAAGTTTAATGGTTTCCATCAGTGCGCCGGCGTAATGATATCGCAAGTGCTATCCCCGGCCTCGCCCGAGTATAGTTTATCTATCTCTTTTTGATATTTCTCCATGATTACCTTACGCTTCATTTTCCCGGTAGGGGTTAACTCACCGCTTTCCACCGACCATTCGTTAGATAGTAAGGCTATTTTTTTCACCTGCTCTACGTGGTTAAACTCGGGATTAAATCCCGCGATGATCCCATTGAACAAAGCGATCACCCGTGGATTTTGCATCAACTGATCATGCCCTACAAAAAGGATATCATTCTCTTTACACCAGGGCAGAAGGTTGGTATAAGATGGTACGATGAGCGCCGAAACAAATTTCCGTTCAGACCCGATCACCATCATCTGCTCGATAAAATGATTTTCCTTCATTTTATTTTCGATAGGCAGCGGGGCCACGTATTTACCGCCCGATGTTTTGAAGATCTCTTTCTTGCGGTCGGTTATCTTCAGGAATTTACCCTCATCTAACATACCGATATCGCCTGTGTGGAACCAGCCATCCTGTATTACTTCGGCGGTCATTTCGGGATTTTTATAGTAGCCGGCCATCACGTTATCGCCTTTGCACAGTATCTCGCCGTCCTCGGCTATCTTCACCTGTACATTGCCCAGCAGCGGGCCAACCGTACCAAATTTGCGCATGGCAGGGATATACTGGTTCACCGCAATAACGGGTGATGTTTCGGTAAGTCCGTAACCTTCCAGTATCACAATTTTGGCCGCGGTAAATATCTTCTCTAACTTAATGGGCGTAGCCGAACTACCCACCACAATAGCCTTCACATTCCCGCCCACTGCTTCGCGCCATTTGCTGTACACCAGCTTATCGGCAATAGCCAGCTTAATTTTATACCAGGGGCTTTTGCCATGTATCTCAAATTCCTCGGCAACGGCTATCGACCACAGGAAGATCTTCTTTTTCATGCCTTCCAGCTTTTGGCCGGCATCCATTATCCGTTCAAATACCTTTTCTAATAAACGCGGAACAGCGGTGAAGATATAAGGCTTCACTTCGCGCAGGTTGGGGCCAATGGTATCCATACTTTCGGCATAGGAAATAGAAAAGCCGAAGAAGAAATAGATATAGGTACACATCTTTTCGAAGATGTGGTTAAGCGGCAAAAAGCTAAGCGCCGTGCGGGCCTCAACCGGTATCTGCTTCAACACCTCGCCCGAATCCATTACGTTGGTGAGGATGTTTTTATGGGTAAGCATCACCCCTTTTGGTCGACCGGTGGTACCGGACGTATAGATTATCGTAGTTACATCATCTGCCTTAACGGTATCGCTAATGGTTTTGATCCGTTCGATATCACCCGCTTGCAGCGGCTTTAACAACTCCAGCCAATGCGCGCAGTCATCTATTCTATCAAAAGAATATATCTGCTTTAACGATGGGATATTGGCCTTTACCTCAGTTATCTTATCGCACAGTTCGGTACCGCTAACAAAAACATATTTTACGGCCGACTCATTCAAGATCTGCTCCAGCTCCTTAGCATTGCTGTTAGGATAAAGCGGCACCAGGATAGCGCCGATCTGCTGTACGGCCAGGTCGGTTATCAGCCATTCGGGCCTGCCATTGCTGATCAAAGCGATCTTATCGCGGCCCTCGGTCGTTCCATCCCCGGCGGATATGCCCAGGTTTAAAAGCGCCATAGAAAGTTCGTTCACCAACCGGTGCACCGTTTCGGTACTATAAAGCTTCCACACGCCATTTTCTTTAGCGTTAAGCAGCCCGGCAACCGGCGTGGCGGCCTGCAGGGCCATACAATCGAATAATCTTGTAGCTTTCATTTCGCTTTGCTCATAGTGATCGGTGATCAGTTAATCAGTGATTAGTTAGGAATGCAAAGCACTGATCTCTAATCACTAATTAACTGATCACTATAACAATTCAAATATCCCTGCAGCGCCCTGGCCGGTGCCCACACACATGGTTACCATACCATATTTTTTATCGCGGCGCTTTAGTTCGTTAAACAACTGTACGGATAATTTAGCACCTGTGCAACCCAGCGGGTGGCCTAAGGCGATAGCACCACCGTTAACATTAATAATATCCGGGTTAAGATCAAGCCCTTTTATTACCGCTAAGGATTGCGATGCGAAGGCTTCGTTCAGTTCTATCAGGTCGATATCCTGCTGTTTCATACCCGCGGCTTTCAGCACTTTAGGTATAGCAACCAGCGGACCGATACCCATTATCCTTGGCGGTACACCGGCAGCGGCATAGTTAACCATACGGGCTATTGGCGTAAGGTTATTTTCCTTCATAAATTTTTCGGATACCACCATCACAAAAGCAGCGCCGTCGCTGGTTTGCGATGAATTACCTGCTGTAACCACACCCTTGGCATCAAATACCGGTTTCAGTTTAGCCAACGCATCCAGCGATGTATCTGCACGAGGGCCTTCGTCGGTTGCTACCGTAAAGTCGCGCTTCTTTTTCTTGCCGCTTTCATCCACATAAACTTCGGTCACGTTTACCGGAACTATCTCATTGGCAAATTTGCCATCAGCAATAGCTTTTATGGCCTTCTGGTGCGAGTTGAATGCGAACAGGTCCTGTTCCTCGCGACCAACATTGTACTCTTTGGCAACAGCCTCGGCAGTTAAACCCATGCCCCAGTAGTAATCGGGATTGCTTAGCGCGATATCGGTATTAGGGACGATACGCCAGCCGCCCATAGGCAGCATGCTCATGCTCTCTACCCCGCCTGCAATAATGCAATCGGATATCCCGGCATGTATCTTGGCCGAAGCGATGGCAATGGTTTCCAGGCCTGACGCGCAATAACGGTTCACCGTCATGCCCGGTACTTTATCGGTATCCAAAGCCATCAGCGATATCAGTCGCGCCACATTAAGGCCCTGCTCCGCCTCGGGCGTAGCATTACCTACTATCACATCATCTATCTGTTCCTTATCAACATTAGGCACCGATGCTATCAGCGCCTTAATTACGTCGGCAGCCAAAGTATCGGGCCGGGTAAACCTGAAGCCCCCTCTTGTTGCCTTACCTACTGCGCTGCGGCTGGCCGCCACTATATATGCGTTCATTTGCTTTATTTTTAGAGAACCAAGAATTAAAGATCCAAGAGTCAAGACGCAACTGCTCAACTCTTGTCTTTATTCCTGATTCTAACATCTTGAATCTAACTTAATTTCTCAGCACCTTACCACCCGTAATAATACTCTGTATACGCTCCAGCGTTTTACGCTCGGTGCATAGCTGTAAAAAGGCTTCGCGCTCCAGATCAAGCAGGTAATCTTCGCTCACCGTGGTGGGTTGCGAAAGGTCGCCGCCGCAAAGTACGTAGGCCAGTTTTTGCGATATCTTTACATCGTGTTCGCTAATATAATTGCCGCTGTACATGCTGTTGGCTCCCACATACCCCAAACCTAAAGCCTGCCGGCCCAGTACCCTGATATCGGCACGTTTAATGGGCTGTACATATCCCTCATCGGCCAGTAATAAGCATTGATTTTTAGCTTCGGCCAGTAAACGCTTTTCGGATACGACTACCACATCGCGGCCTTTTTTCAGGTACCCAAGTTCAAAAGCTTCGTAGGCTGATGTGGATACCTTGGCTTGGCCGATAGTAAGGAAGCGCTCACGGAAGTTGTTCATTTCGATATCGCCATCCTGTAACTCGTCTGATAACCTTAGAGCGAATTCTTTAGTACCGCCGCCGCCGGGGATCAGGCCTACGCCAAACTCCACCAGGCCCATATAGGTTTCGGCATGGGCAACTACTTTATCGGCATGCAGACACATTTCGCAACCGCCGCCTAAGGCCATTTGGTGTGGAGCGATGACCACCGGGATAGATGAGTAGCGGATACGCATCATAGTATTTTGGAAAGCACGGATCACCATGCTCAGTTCGTCGTACTCCTGTTCTACCGCCATCATAAAGATCATGCCCACGTTGGCACCGGCGCTGAAGTTGGCCCCTTCGTTACTGATCACCAAACCTTTATAATCCTTTTCGGCAAGGGTGATGGCTTTGTTAATGCCTTCTATCACCTCACCGCCAATGGTATTCATTTTGGTATGGAACTCCAGGTTGATGATACCATCGCCAATATCGGTAATGGTAGTACCGCTGTTCTTCCAGATGGTTTTATTGGCTCGAATATTATCCAGCAGGATGAACTGCTCGGTACCCGGGATGATCTTGTAGGTTTTGGATGGGATATCGTAATACCTTTTATGCCCGTCCTCTACTTTATAGAACGACCTAGCGCCGCTTTCCAACATATCGTATACCCATTGCGCAGGTTTGTTACCCGCGGCTTCCATGGCTTTAACCGTAGATTCCACACCCAAGGCATCCCATTTTTCGAACGGCCCCATTTCCCAGCCGAAACCGGCGTTCATGGCGGCATCTATTTTGTATAACTCGTCGGATATCTCGGGGATACGGTTGCTAGCATAAGCGAACAACTGGAAAAATACATCACGGTAAAAATCACCAGCCTTATCTTTCGCAGCGAACAACATTTTCAGCCTGTCGCTCATATTATCCACCGTTTTGGTGGTTTCCAGCACCGGGAATTTTACTTTTTGCGATGGCTTGTATTCCAGCGTTTTCAGGTCTAAGGCATAGAACTCGTTCTTGCCGTTAACTTTCTCTTTTTTGTAGAAACCCTGATTGGTCTTGCTGCCCAGCCAGTTGTTCGTTTGCATCCCGCTTACATATGCGGGGATGTTGAACAGGGCGTTAGCCTCGTCATTGGGCGCGTTTTCGTGCAGGCCATTAGCTACATGGATCATTGTATCCAAACCCACCACATCCGTGGTACGGAACGTAGCCGATTTGGGGTGACCGATAACCGGGCCGGTCAGCTTATCCACTTCTTCAACTGTCATACCGGTCTTCTCCACATAATGCAGGATGCTCATGATACTGAACACCCCGATACGGTTGCCGATAAAGGCGGGAGTATCTTTGGCCAATACGGTGGTCTTGCCCAGGAACTTCTCACCGAAGTGCATCAGGAAATCTGTAACCTCGGGCAGCGTATCTTTTGTTGGAATGATCTCCAGCAGTTTCAGATAACGAGGCGGGTTAAAGAAGTGGCTTCCGCAAAAGTGTTTCTTAAAGTCGTCGCTACGGCCTTCGGTCATCAGGTGAATAGGTATACCCGATGTATTGCTGGTGATGAGCATACCTTGCTTGCGGAACTGCTCTACTTTGGCAAATACCTGTTGTTTGATATCCAGGCGCTCCACTACTACTTCTATCACCCAATCGCATTCGGCAATTTTGGGCATATCATCGTCAAAATTGCCGGTAGTGATACGCTTAGCGAACGACTTAAGGTAAATAGGCGATGGGTTAGATTTCAGCGCGAATGCCAGCGCATCGTCTACGATCTTATTCCTGCTTTTTTTATCGGCAGCGGCATCTTTTGGTACAATATCCAGCAGCAGCACCTGTACTCCAATATTGGCGAAGTGGCAGGCTATCCTGCTCCCCATCACACCTGAACCCAGCACGGCTACTTTTTTTATTACTCGTTTAACACTCATTTTTTATGCTTGTTGTTTTATATTTTGTTGTGGTGGTGATCTAACCACAAAGAGCACAGAGGGAAAATCACAAAGAGCACAAAGAATAAATTCCTCTTCTTTTACTTTTTAACAGGTCACTAAGGCTTTGTGGTCTTCGTGCAAAAATCTTTGCGCCCTTTGTGGTTAAATTGCCACCTCTCCCTACTCCGCCCGCGTCCACGTAGTAGTACGCCCGAAGAGCGATATACCGATATACCCGCGGATATCCAGCGTTTTGCCTTTATAGGTCATTTTGCAGGAATAGGTTTTGCCGTTCAGCGGATCGTAAATGGTACCATCGGTGTATTTATTTTCGCCATCTTTTACAAAGCCGTTCAGTACGGGCAGACCTAAACGCGGACGCGTACGCAGCTTCTCGTCGCTGTTCATTTCGTCAAGCTTGGGTTTGCCGTCTTTTAATGGTTCTTTCAGCCAAACTACCTTGCCGTTGAATTTGCCGTTGGCATCTTTTTTAATATCGATCTTGCCGGTTTTTTCCGCATTATACCACAGGCCTTCTATCTTGTCCTGTGCCTTAGCGGCAATGTTTACACAAATAATGGCCAGCAGTGCAAATGCGAAGCCAATGAAATTCTTTTTAAATGCGGTCATGGTTACAAAGTTTAAGGCAGGTGTTTATTGCCTGGTGCAGGTAGATAAACAGATTGCCGTTATTAAATAATTTAGTATTGGTTTATACAGGCAAATAAAGCAATAGAACGCAAATTACAAAGGTTTATATGGCGGAAACATTGGTTAAAATTTCGGGTGTCCCACCACTTTGTCATTGCGAGCGATAGCGCGGCAATCTCATAGGACAAGCAACGTGGACCTGCCTATGGGATTGCCACGTCGCTACGCTCCTCGCAATGACAAATTGTTATTTTTCCTTCAACGCCGTCACCAGATCCACATAAGCCTGCATCGCCTCATCACCCGATGTTCCTTTGCGGTTCTTCCAGGCATCATACTTAGCCTGCGCCACAAAATCGAACATTTTGGGTTTCTCGGTATCATCGGGCATATCGCCATCGGTGGCTTGCTTGTACAGACTATATAATTTCAGCAGCGTTTCGTTATCAGGACGTTTACTTAATTCTTTACTTTCCTTAACTGCTTGTTCAAAGTTTTCCTTCAGGTTGCTCATAGCTATTTACAGATGTATCTTCTTTTGGTCTTATACTTTTAACTTATTCCTTCACTTTAGGTTGTTCCTCGGTATAGTCAATGCTTCGGGGTGCCTGCGCGAAAAGGGCGCTTATTTCCGTAGGTAATACAGCCAGTTTACGTTTTTCCATATCTATCCACGATCCATCGGCAATAATGATGGCCGCTTTAACACCATCCTGCCGGTAAACTTCGTGGCGGATGCTCCACCGTGAACCATCGGCACGCGATTTGATTACCTCGCAGGTCACCTTAATATGGTCGTTAAAACCAACTTCGCGCAAATAAAACAATTCTTCGCGAAACAGTACCGGCCCTATCTTATGTTCAAATAGTTTATCGGGCTTCAGCCCCACACTTTCCATCATGGCCAGGCGGGTCTGCGCGGCAAAATCGGCATAGGCAGAATGGCGCATATGCATGTTGGCATCTATCTGCGCCCACAGCACCGGGCCTTCAAAAAATACATTTTCCATGTATCGTTTATTTATGGTTCTCTTTAAACTTTTTTACGGCAGTTGTTAACCGCGGCAATATCTCCATCGCATCGCCAACCACACCATAAGTAGCCGCTTTAAAGAACGGCGCTTCGGGGTCTTTGTTTATCACCACAATGGTTTTAGAGCCATTTACCCCGGCCAGATGCTGAATTGCGCCCGATATACCCACAGCAATGTACAGGTTCGGGCGTATCGTTCCGCCGGTTTGGCCAACGTGCTCATGATGCGGACGCCAGTGCGAATCGGCTACCGGGCGCGAGCAGGCTGTAGCGGCACCCAGCTCCTTAGCCAAGTCTTCGATCAGGCCCCAGTTCTCCGGGCCTTTCATACCGCGACCACCCGATACCACCAGTTCGGCTTCGGCCAATGGCACTTCGCCTTTTACTTTGTTTACTTCTTTAACGGTTACGCCAAAGGCTTTATCGCCAAAGGCAACATCCAGTTTTTCAACCGTAGCTGTACCATCAACCTTTTGCAACTGGAAAGTGTTTGGCATCAGCATAATTACTTTTACGGGGCTGGTAACATCCACAAAAGCGAAGGCCTTGCCCGAGAATACGGTTTTTTTAACCACAAACCCTTTTTCGGTATCGGGGTACGATAAAGCCCCTGCAACCAAACCGGCCTGTAGCTTCACTGCCACACGCGGGGCTACAGCGCGACCGTTAACGTCATTCAGGGTTACAATTACTTTGCTGCCTTCTTTTTGGGCTGCGGCAGTTACCGCGGCAGCATAAGCACGACCGTGTAATTCGTTTAAACGAGCGTCGGCTACATGTAATACTTTTTGCGCACCGTACTGGCCAAGGGCGGTCATTTCGCCATCGGCAACAGTGCCTAATACCAGGGCCGTTACGCTTGTATTTTGTTGTTTTGCAATGCCGGCAGCATACTGCACGGCTTCAAAACTTTTCTTTTTTATCGTTCCTTCGGTATGTTCTACCAATACTAATACAGACATATTTTTAAGATATGAGATGTTAGACTTGAGATCTGAGGTAAGTTTTCGTTGTATCGCGATGTAAGCAAATCTCAATACTCACATCTCAATACGCATATCAAAAGATCAGATAACCTTTGCATCGCTGTGCAGCATTTCTACCAGCGCATCCATATCGTCCGGGCTAACCAGTTTTACCCCGGCCTTTGCAGGCGGCAACTGGTAGCTTTTAATTTGCGTTACCGCGCCAACGGCCGTTGGGGTAACCACTTTAAGCGGACGGGTACGCGCCGCCATAATGCCGCGCATGTTAGGGATACGGGCTTCGGCCACACCTTTTTGGCACGATATCACTACCGGCAGGCTGCAGGTATCGGTCTCCTCGCCACCTTCTATCTCGCGTTTTATGGTAGCTGTTGTTCCGGCTATTTGTATATCTGTAGCGAAGCCTACGTAGTCGGCATCTAACAATTCGGCCAGCATGGCACCTGCGGTACCGTTGTTATAATCTATCGATTCCTTACCGCACAGCACCAGGTCGTAGCCACCGGTCTTTGCATACTCGGCAATGTAATGGGCGGTCTCGTAAGGGTCGTTGCTATCGGCATCAATACGGATAGCCTCATCGCCACCCAGTGCCAGCGCCTTACGGATCACCGGATCCACATCGGCACGGCCGACGGTCACCAAATGCACATCACTTGCTGTACCGGCTTCTTTTAATTCCAGCGCACGCACCAAGGCGTACCACTCATCGTAAGGGTTAATTATCCAGGTGGTACCCTGGCTGTTAATGGCGGTATCGCTATCTTTCAGTATAATTTTGGTGCTGGTATCCGGCACCTGGCTAATACACACTAATATTTTCATTTGGTTGTGTTTATTGTAGAGACACGATACTTCGTGTCTCCCGTTATTTATTCTTTTGAAAAGCAGGGCTACTGCTACTATTATTGTCTGCTCCTGCTATCCATTCCAAAGCCTCGCTTTCCCTACTCCCTTTCCTGCCCACGCTACGGTTTTTCTACTGCTATCAGGTTTATGATGAGGCGGTTGTTATACTTAACCCGGTCGCTCTGTTATCGGCTCTGCATTGTCGTTTGACTCACCCGGTCGTGGCTTCGCCCGACCACCCTCTCTTCGCTGCGCGGAAAGAGGGATTGGGGAAACCAGACTTACGAAGTTTTAAAAACTTCGTAAGTCTCTCAATACTACTCCTGCCCTCTTTACGCGCAGCGAAGAGAGGGCCGACCAGCGTAGCGTCGTCGGGGTGAGTAAGCATGTGCGGCTTCGACTCGCCTGTTAAAGCCCTCCCCCCCGGGGAGGGTTGGGAGGGGTCAAAAACAATACTTATTTTCTTCGATCACCTTAGCCGCTATGTTTCTGCGGGCGGCGGTGGTGTTCACATCTTCGGTTTTGGTGAAGCGGCGCAAGCCCATCATCATCATGCGGCGTTCATCGCCTTCGGCGAACGAGTTCAGCGCTTCCTTGCCCGAGTGCATGATCTTTTCGGCGGCATCATTTATGAACACGCGCATCATATCCAGTTGCAGGGCACAGGCTTCTTCGCCGCGCATGCCTACCAGTTTTTCAACCCGTAATTGCAGCGATTCGGCTACGTACAACTCTATCAGCATATCGGCCAGGTTCATCAGCACTTCCTGCTCTTTGGCCAGTTGCATCATCAGTTTTTGTACGGCAGCACCAGCCACCATCAGCACCGCTTTTTTAAAATTGGCGATGTATTTCTTCTCTTTGCTAAACAGCGTTTCTTCTTCCGATGCGCCGAAGTCCGGGATGCTCATCAACTCGCCGGCCACTTGCTGGGCGGGGCCCATCAGGTCCAATTCGCCTTTCATGGCGCGTTTCAGCATCATATCTACCGTAAGCATACGGTTGATCTCGTTAGTACCCTCAAAAATGCGGTTAATGCGCGAGTCGCGATAGGCACGGTCCATCGGCGCTTCGGCGCTGTAGCCCATGCCGCCGTAGATCTGTACGCCTTCGTCTACTACATAATCCAACGTTTCAGAGGCATCTACCTTAATAATAGCCGCTTCGATGGCGAATTGTTCGGTACCTTTCAGTTTGGCTTTGATCGGGTCCATACCGGTGGCGATCAGGTGTTCGGTCGCTTCTTCCATATTCTGACTGGCGCGGTAAATGGCTGATTCGGAAGCGTAGGTACGGATCACCTGCTGCGCTATTTTATAACGGATAGCCCCATATTTAGAGATAGGGCGACCGAATTGCTCGCGTTCGTTAGCGTATTTAACGGCCAGGTTGATGATCTCTTTACTGGCACCAATGGTAGCACCGCCCAGCTTGATACGGCCAATGTTAAGGATATTTACGGCTATCTTAAAGCCGTTCTGGCGCTCGGACAGCAGGTTCTCTACCGGCACTTTGCAATCGTTAAAGAATACCTGGCGGGTAGAGCTACCCTTGATACCCATTTTATGTTCCTCGGTATTCAGCGATAAGCCTTCAAAGCCTTTCTCTACGATGAACGCACTCAGGTTCTCATCATCGTCTATCTTGGCAAAAACGGTAAACACATCGGCGAAGCCGGCATTGGTGATCCACATTTTTTGCCCGGTGATAAGGTAGTGCTTACCATCGGCCGATAGTTTAGCCCTCGATTTACCCGAGTTGGCATCCGACCCTGCACCCGGCTCGGTCAAACAATAAGCGCCCTTCCACTCGCCGCTGGCCAGTTTGGGGATGTATTTGGCCTTTTGCTCCTCGTTACCATAATACAGGATAGGCAGCGTGCCGATACCCGTATGCGCCGAAAACGCTACCGAGAACGAGTTGCCCGCGCCCAGTTTTTCGGTAACCAGCATCGATGTTTTAAAATCTTTACCGAAACCGCCGTATTCCTCGGGGATAGAGATGCTCAGTAAACCCAACTGACCAGCTTCTTCCATCAGGTGCGGCATCAGGCCTTCTTCTTGTTCATCTATACGGGCAAGGTTGGGGACCACGTTCTGCGCCAAAAAATCCGTACAGGTTTGGGCTATCATCTGCTGTTCTTCGTTCCATTCCTCGGGGATAAAAATGCTGTTGGCCGGGGTTTCCCTGATCAGGAATTCGCCCCCTTTAATGGCGCTTGCAGTTTCGTTGGTACTCATTTTGGTTGATATTTTTGGTTATAATTTTTGTTGTACAACAGCAAACCAACAAGGGTTTGTGCAGGGTTGTTTTTTAAATAGATAAATTGAAGCTGATGCGGCAGCTTTTCCCGGTATTATAATTTAGGGTAAAAGTAGAAGCGCGGGCAAAGCGATAAAAGGGCAGCAATGCGGAGATGTTGGTCAAAATGTCGGAGGATTGGCTTTGGGCTGCGTTTTGGGGCAATTTAAACACAAAGGACACAGAGGGAGGAACACGGAGGGCACAGAAGATTTTCTAATTTCCCTCCTTGGGGAGGGGTGCGGTTGAATGTGTGATTGCAGGGAGGGGTTTATTGAGTTTGATTTTCAGCACGCGTGCTCTTTCATCGGCGCATATTAATCGAAATTCATATATTTAAATATGGAAATTAAAGATATATTGGGAATAGGCAAAATGCTACCTATAGACAAATTGATTGATGTGTTTCAAAAAAGCGTCGGTCGTGTTACCTACTACTGACTTCGGTCTGCGACTGAAGTCTATGGATAAATAAAAGTCTGAGACTTAGAATAATGTAAGTCACAGACTTGCTGCTATCTGTAGGCTTCAGTTATAAACTGAAGCCAGTGTCCTCCTGCATTATGATGGTGATCAAGTTGATTTCCTCACCACCAAGCTCGTCTTCAATATTTTCTTCACCGGCTTTTTGGCTTTTCCGTCTACCTTTTTGAAGAATATTTTGGCAGCCTCCTCACCCATGGCAAAGGCGGGTTGCACGGTAGTGGTTAACGGCGGATCGACAATGGTAGCTATCGGGTCATCATTAAATCCGGCAACGGCTACAGTTTTGGGTACGCTGATCCCCCGCTCCTTTAAGGTAAGGATCACGCCTACTGCAACCGCGTCGCACACCGCGAAAATAGCATCGGGCAAATTGCTTTTTTGGAGTTGCTTTGCGGTTTGTACGCCATGCCTACGTTCGAAACCACATTCGTATACCAGGCTTTCATCAAATGGTAAACCATTGTCCTGCAGCGCGTCTTTGTATCCGCGCAACCTGTTTTGGCAAAGGGTAATGTTTAGCGGCCCGGCAAAATGGGCTATCTTTTTATAGCCGCGCTTAACCAGGTGCTCTACCACTTTGTATGCGCCCTGGTAATCATCAACCGATATACTGTCGCTCTCTATTCCAACGGGCAAGCGGTCGAAAAATATCAGGGGGATGTTCTTATCCTGGAAAAGTTTGAAGTGCTCCATATCACTTGTCTTGCGCGAAACGGAGACGATCAGCCCATCTACCCTGGCCGAAAACAGGGTGCGGGCAGCGATAACTTCCCGCTCGTACGATTCGCCCGACTGGCAAATGATCACTTTGTAACCATGCGCATAGGCCGTTTCCTCGATACCGGCTATAGCTGCCGCGAAAAAATAGTGATATAATATAGGTATAATAACACCAATGGTTTTGGTAGACCGGTTTGATAAGCTGGACGCGATAGCGTTGGGCTGATAGTTATACTTAGCCGCCAGATCGCGCACGGCTTGCTTCATGGCGGCGCCTATAGAATGATGATCCTGAAGCGCCCGGGATATGGTAGACTTGGATACCTGCAACTCTTTTGCCATATCCAGTATCGTAATTTCGGTTTTAGTAGCTGTACCGCTTGGGCGCTTCATATCAGGGGTAGTATAATTTGGTTAAGCAAATTTATAATTGTTTTGCAGATACCATAATCCAAAGTGTAAAATTTACAATTACCAGGTGTTCACTTATTTTAAACTATCTCACATGATCACCGCTTGCCAAACGAGTTGATAAATAAGCCAATAAAAAAGAATTGGATGTAATTTTTATATCCCTAATTTTACGCAACCGGTTGCGTAAAGCATATTAACCAAACTAAAACCATTTATTATGAGAAAAATGAAAATTACAGCCCTGGCACTGGGTGCCGCAGGTATGATGCTACTATCAAACTGCAAGAAAGAAAACAGCGCGGCAAGTACCGAACCAACCAACAACACCAACCCTGCATTGCGTACCGAATCGGTACTATTTAACGGTGACGCCTCGAACGGATCGGCAGCGGTATGGAAAGACATTAATGTTGAACAGGACGGCAGCGTAACTACCATTAACGACGAAACCGGCACATTATGCTGGAAATTCCTGAAACCCGCAGGCAGCCACCGTGCTGAAGGCCATGGCGCTAAAAACTACCAGGCTGCGTCAGGTTCGGAGATCTATATTGGCTGGACCTGCAAACTATATATGCCGACAACCCTGCAAACCGACGCGGTATTTCAATGGAAATCGTACCCGACCAGCACTACGGCCAACCACCCTATTATGTTGCGTACCAAAAACGGTAACCTCGATCTGCAATACTTCGATATCAATCACGTAGCATCGGTACCATGGTCTATCGCCTTATCTACCGGCACCTGGCAAAAATTTGTGCTGCGCATGAACCTGTCGTACAGCGCCACTACCGGCTATATCGAACTTTGGTACAACGGCGTAAAGCAAACCTTTAGCAATGGCAGTCAACGCTACTACTGCCGCACCATGGATTCGGACTATTGCGATCCTAAATGGGGCGTTTACGGTGGCGATGAAGCGCAGGCTACCAACATTGTGAAGAAGATACGCATTGGCAGCAGCTATGCCGATGTGGCGCAATAACAGTTTTACACCTGAATATTAAATCCCCCTGCTGTTGAACCGGTAAACAGCAGGGGGATTTTGTTTTTAAAAATTCTTCACCCCGTCATGCTGAGCGATAGCGAAGAATCCCAAACTATACAGGTCTGCCCTGCATATCGGAGATTCTTCGCTATCGCTCAGAATGACGGAATAGTTGCTTCGAAGTCCCACTGATTTCCCCCTATTGATCTTAGTCTGTGACTGAAACCTCGGATAAATTAAAGTCTGTGACTTTATCTTCCTTTATTGATTTCCACTAATTTTATAAGTTCCGTCTTTTGAAATAATTAATTTAAAACCCAATCCCAAATCGGTTGCGGGTATAGCCACTGAATATCCCAAAACCACCCAGCTTTTATCCTTATTCATTCTGGATATTTCAGGCATTAAGATCGATCCATATTTTTTTTAAAGCACCAACAAAAGGATCATTATAAAAGGGCTTAAAATCATTAGCCGTAAATTGTTTCTTTAGAACTGTGTCAGCATTACGGATCAACGTAATATCAGATGCAAATGGATGCGTTACAAACAAATAAGGGACTTTTTCATCTGATTGATATTTTTTAGGGACTTTTATCTTGTCATTTTTCAAACAATAATATTTCAAATAAAAGTGCAGGCTATCAGTGCCATCAATAAACGTTGTGTCTATAATTTGCACTTCATCATACCTTTTTATTAATGCAGCCCGCTCTTCTGTTTGCGATGGTGTATCATCAGGCCCATCAAACGGTACAATTTTCGATGTATCCCGTTCATTAACGGCGGTATTTTGCTTTTTGTCCTTTGCACTCTCACAACTTGCAGTAAGCATGGCGCAGAGTATAAAGAAAAGTAAAATGTAGTTTATTTTCATAATCCTTAATTCCCGCTCACTACCCTATAATCCGACGGCGACATGCCTGTATGCTTTTTAAAATACTTGCCGAAGGTAGATTGATCAGGGAAATGGATCGCATCGGCCACGTTGGCTATACTGATATCGTTATTGCGCAGCAGTACCTTGGCTTCCAGTATCACGGCATCGTCTATCCACTCGCCGGCTGTGCGGCCGGTGACTTCCTTTATAGTTTCGGTTAAGTGCTTGGGCGATACAAACAACGATTCGGCATAGTACTGTACGTTACGGTGCTCTTTATATTGCTGAAACACCAGGTCCTGGAACAACACGTTCAACTCCTGTTTACGGGTTTGCTTGCCTTTAATAATGGTGTGCTGCTTCTCGTACACGGCCTGCACTTCGTACAGCATCCCGGTTAGCATGCTTCGTGAGATCTGCATACGGTACGGATGATCGCGCTCCAATTTTTGTTGCATCAGCAGGTAGATATCCAGCACCATTCGGGCATCATCGTTATCGGGATAGATAACAGGGATGGAAGTATTTTTAAAATAGCTGAACGATTCTAAAAAATGGCTGTTGCCGTTATTCTCGGTCAGGAATGCTTTGGAAAAAACCAGGAAACGGCACAAAAAATCGGGACTGGCATTATAGATCCTCAGCACATGGAAAGGCGTGGCCAGCAGCATGGCATCGGGCCGGGCCTCGTACACCTGCAGGTTTACTTCTACCTGGGCGGTGCCACGGGTACAGATACCAATAATGTAACCATCTGATCGGTAGGGGTATTCGCTAAGGGTGAGCAGCTGTTTTTCGTCAGCGATAAAAAAATCGGCGCTTACAAAATTATCGGCATATAGGTCGGCAAATTTAGATAAGCTTAATTGGGCGATCTTTTTACTCATAGGTTGAAATATGCGGTGGCAATTTAACCACAAAGTACACAAAGATTTTGCACAAAGGTCATAAAGATTTTATCCCCCGGCATTTATTATTACAAATATGTCTTAGTGCTTCTTTGTGATTTCTCTCTTTGTATACTTTGTGGTTAAATTGCCACCTCTCCCGGTTTCTCCGACTTTTTGACTAATCTATCCGCATAATAGCCCTTTTTTTCATTTTAATCCGCAGTAATTTTATTTTTTTAAAACTGTATGTTTGCGCCCCACGTTTAAACATCAATAATTATAAACCATTTTTTTAAATTATGAGAAAACTCTTACTCTTGCTTTTGGCAACCGTGCCGGTTATGGCATTTGCCCAGGGCTTCCAGGTAAACTTACACGGACAGAAGCAAATTGGCATGGGCCATACCGGCACCGGCTTGTTGCAGGATGGCGCATCGGTACTGTTTAACCCCGGCGCTGTAGCCATGTTACCCGAAAATTATATCCAGGCCGGCGTTAGTCCATTGATGTTTAAATCGGCTTTTAACCCGGCCGGTACCAATACCGTTTACAATAACTCAAACAAAATAGCTACGCCGTTTACTGCCTACGCGGTTTGGGGACCAAAAAATTCGTTCTGGAAATTAGGCCTGGGCGTTTATACGCCATTTGGTGGTTTAACCGACTGGGGCACCAGCTGGACCGGCAAATACTCGCTGGAAAGCCTTGACCTTAAGGCAATTTACATCCAGCCAACCATCAGCATTAAGCTGGCCGACTTTATGAGCATTGGCGGTGGTTTTGTGTATAACCGCGCAAGCGTTAACCTTACCCGTGCCATCCCGCTGTCAAACTCGGCAGGTGCCGATGGCCAGGCGCAGCTATCAGGCGATGGCAAAGGCTACGGCTGGAACGCCGGTGTTTACTTCAAAACCGAATCGGGCGTAACCGTTGGTATCACCCACCGTTCGAAGGTAAATACCACTATCGATGCCGGCAACGCTGTGTTTACCGTACCAGCTTCGGTACAGGCTAACTTCCCACAGCCAAACACATTTTCATCGGGCATCCCGCTGCCATCAACCACCTCGCTGGGTTTTGGCTTCTATCCTACCTCAAAATGGACTTTGGCCTTCGACATGAACTTTGTACACTGGAGCGTTTACAAAGCCTTAGCATTTGATTATGCTAAAAACACCGCTGTTTTGGCCGATACTTATTCGCCACGTAATTATAAGGATGCTTTAGACCTGCGTGTAGGTACCGAATACAAAACCACCGATAAACTAGCCTTGCGCCTTGGTGGCGGCTTCGCCAGCACTGCCGTTATCGACGGATATGTTACACCCGAAGCACCTGATGCCAACCGCTATTACCTGACCGCCGGCTTAGGTTACAAACTGGCTAACCACCTGGATCTGGATCTGTCGTTTGAATACGAAAACGTTTCGGCACGCAAGCAAACCAATATCGAGTCGCAACTGTCGGGCACGTTCCGTACCAATGTTTACATTCCCGGATTATCACTTGCTTATCACTGGTAGTACCTCATTAATTTAATCGCATGAAAAATTTCAAATCACACCATATACTCGTATTTGCAGGTTTACTGGCCTTTACAGCTTGCAAAACCAATATTACCACGCCTACGCCAACAGCAGGCTCGGCCAATTTTTCAAGATACATAGCGGTGGGTAACTCGCTTACTGCCGGTTATGCCGATGGCGGCCTTTATCGCGATGGGCAGCTAAATTCATACCCCAGCATCATTGCCAAACAAATGGCAAGCGTTGGCGGCGGCACGTTTACCCAACCCCTGTTTACCGAAGCGCAGGCTAATGGTTCGGGCTATGTTAAACTGACAGGCTTCGACCCGACCACCGGTTCGCCAATCACTACGCCGGTAACTACTAACCTGGCTGTAACAGGTGTAACTGCGGTTCCGGGCTTTGGCAACGTAACCACTTATACCAAATACACCGGCGACTTGAACAATTACGGTGTACCGGGAATTAAGTTACAGCAGATCACTTACGCCCCTTACGGCAACCTGAATGGTTACTTCGAGCGCTTACTGCCTAATCCAACGCCTACCAACAACACCACTTATTTAGATTTTGTTACCGCCAAGCCCTTCACTTTCTTTACCGACTGGCTGGGTAATAACGATGCTTTAGGCTATGCTACCTCAGGCGGTGCGGGCGATGTACTGACGGATAAAGCGCAATTCGCTGCCTTATACCAGGCATCTATAGCTAAATTAGTGGCTGGCGGCACAGGCGGCAGCGGCGCTAAAGGCGCTGTGGCTACCATTCCGGATGTTACTACCATTCCGTACTTTACTACGGTAACTGTTCCCCTTATTTTGGCTAACGTACAGAAAAGCGCGCCTACCGTAACCGGTTTGTATATCAATGCGCTGGTTCCGGGTACTACCTCAACTTACGCGCCGAGACTGGCTACTGCCAACGACCTGATCGTACTGACCTTCCCTACCTCTAAAATGGGCGTACCAACGGGTGGCATCCCTTACGGTTTGCATCCGCTTAACCCTATCGAAAACCAATACGTTTTAGATGCGGCAGAGCAGGCGATGGTTAAGGATTATGTGGTATCGTACAATAACACCATCAAAAGCATTGCTGCAACCAACGGCCTGGCTGTATTTGATGCCTATACCTTCCTAACCAATGTAAAAGCAAACGGCTTGGTAGTAAACGGCATCAGCTTAAGCTCTAACTTTGTGAGCGGTGGTATCTTCTCCTTAGATGGTGTGCACTTAACCCCGCGCGGTTATGCCATTGTGGCCAACGAGTTTATTAAAGCCATCAACAGTAAATATGGCTCAAGCGTTCCGCTGGCAGATGTATCGGCCTATAGCGGCGTAAAATTCCCATAAGGAAAATTTAACTGATCTATAAAGAGAGGCGGGTTATCGGAAGATACCTGCCTTTTTTTGTTTTAACTTTTGTTAAGCCGAGCTTATACAGTTTGTCATCTCGAACGAACCGGGCCGGGCCTGCGTGATGGTGTGAGGAGAGATCTTATACGTGCGATGTGCAAAGCCGTATAAGGTTTCTCTTTCTCCCCCCAACACACTTTCCTCCCATGCTCTATCGATGACAACCTATTTTATTTCCTAAGCCCATCTCCGAAGGAGAGGTTGGGGAGAGGTATTACCTGATATTCACCGCCCACCTTGCCGAGATCTTCACATAAGGATAATTACGGTTAAACTCGGGATGATCCCGGTAGTTGCCCTCCAGCGTTACGTAACCCGGCTCGATATTGGCCGAAACGTGCGGAATAGGCATATAACTAAACTCGCCCGAAACGGAATGCAGGAAATAATGAGAATGACTGCCATTCAGCGTTTTAGAATATCCCCCGCGATAATTGGCCGTGAAGAAAAATTTATCCAGCAAACTTAAGGTGGCGCCGCCACCAATACCAAAACCCGAACCATAATCATAATTACGGCCGCTATCGGAGTATGGGCTTGGTATGGCTGCCAGTAGTATCGGCCCGGCAGATAACTGGGTACTCAACTTCACCTTCCTGAAAGGTACAAATTGCGAATACAGGTTGGCCTTTACGCTTTCGCCGCCATAAAAGAAGGAGGAATTGGCAATGTAATCGTAATTGGCCGATATCACCAGCAGGTGCTTAATGGTCTCGGCGGTATCCAGTTGCCAGCCGGCTATCGATCCATAAACGCTTACTGTATTCAGGAACGTACTGTCATCCTTACCCACCTCGGCATTAATAATAATATTACTAAAGGGCTTGCTGAAATTTTGATACCTGCTACCATACAATAGTTTAGCGTGCGCATACCAGCCGGTTTGCCCGTTACTGCCAAACAAGCTTTGGTTACCCGTATTGAATTTACGGTAACCAAGATCAAACTCGGCGCTGATCTTTGAGGAATCCACCTCCAGCGTATTAGGGCTCACCCTCCCCCATTTACCATCCAATATGCGGTTCAGGCCGTTTGTTGGCGATACCAATAATGCCACCACCTCACTCATTTGCCGGTGAAAGCCGCGGGTATGGTTGTTTACAATTTTGTTAGACATGCGATAGGTCATTTCGCCCAGAACGATGCCGCCAAAGCTGGTATTAATAAAATCGTTGGGCGCGGGCGGCTGGCTCTCGGCAAAAGTTTCCCACAGGTAACTACCCGCGAAAGCCGCCGGCACCGATTGCCAAAAACTGTAACCATTGGTACGGAAAGCGTTATAAAACAAGCTGCCATGATAAGGGTGCCCGAACTGATTGGTTTGAAAAGGGTCGTTATCCCAGGCCCAATGCGCCGGGTTAAGGTTGTAGCCCGTGGTTTTCCAGGTGATCTGGGCAAAATCGGCATGCCGTATAAATCTATCTAAGGAGAAGGGGGCCAGTTCCGTAATACCAAATTCGATAAAAGCGCGTTGCAGGTGCTTATGGTTAAGCAGGCTGTCGCGTATCTCGCGCCTGCGCAGCCGGCTGTTTACCGGTGTAGGGGTATAAAATGGTACTTGTTGGGCCGATGCCGTAAAATCGGTCAGCAAGCCACTTAACAGCAGTATAGGGATCAGCAGGTATTTTTTTAGTTCCATCTGGTTGAACATTTGTGCAGCTATAAAGCTGCAAGGTTATTTTAGTGTGATATTAGTGTTAAACTACAAAATAGGGTTTTGGTTTTATCGCTCTTCGCGTTGGGCTAAAACCCAGGCATCTATACCGTATAGTCTTGTTGGTTAAATCAACGGCAATTAAAAAAATCATTGCCATCCCATTTATGGGACGGAACTATTGTAAAAGCAAAAGGGATTTAGCCAAATCATAACATCTCCAAAAAGATGAACACCCAATGACCAACATCACTAAACCGAATAGTTGTAATTGTATATCTTTGCCACACATATGGTTATACATCAGTTTTACGATACCGGCCTGGCACATGCATCGTACGCGGTCATCCGCAATGGCAGCATGGTGGTGATTGACCCCGCCCGCGATCCGCAGCCTTATTATGATTTCGCTACCCTGCACCAGGCGCAGATAACCGGCGTGATAGAAACGCATCCGCATGCCGATTTTGTAAGCTCGCACCTGGAGATACACGAAACTACCGGCGCTACCATTTATGTGAGCAAGCTGGTTGGTGCCGAATACCCGCACCAAACCTTTGATGATGGTGATGTGATCAGCCTGAGCGATATCAAACTGAAAGCCATCAATACCCCGGGCCATTCGCCCGATTCGATATGTATTTTGGTGGAGGACGAGAATGGCCGCCAAACGGATGTTTTCACCGGCGATACCCTTTTTGTAGGCGATGTCGGTCGCCCCGACCTGCGTGAGAGCGCGGGCAATATCACCGCCCAGAAAGAAGACCTGGCCCGCCAGATGTACCATAGCACCCGCGATAAACTAATGAAGCTGCCCCACCATGTTACCGTTTACCCGGCGCACGGCCCCGGCTCGCTTTGCGGCAAAAACATGAGTCCCGATCTGCACAGCACCATCGGCAGGGAGATCCGCGAGAACTATGCGTTGCAATTAATGGACGAATTGCAGTTTGTGCAACTGCTCACCGCCGATCAGCCCTTTATGCCCCGTTACTTCGGTTACGATGTAGAGATGAACAAAGCTGGTGCCGATACACTTGAAATCAACATAGCAGCCGTACCTCGCATAGATCACCGTGTTTTTAAGGATGGTGTACCTATTATAGATACCCGCCCGGCCACAGCGTTTAAACAAGGCCATATCGCAGGCGCAATCAATCTACAGGATGGCGGCAAATTCGAAACATGGCTGGGTTCGGTAATTAACCCAACCGAAGAATTTTACCTGATGGCTGCCGACGCGGAAAGCCTTGAAAAGGTGATCAGGAAAACGGCCAAGATCGGCTATGAAAAGAATATCAGATCGGCACAGGTTGCACCTGCTAATTTAACGGCAGCAACCACACCTACGTTTGATCTGGATGCTTTTGAAGCTAATCCCGATAACTATACCATCATCGATGCCCGCAACTGGACAGAGATAAACAGCGGCATGCCATTTGAAAACGCCCTGGCCATCCCCCTGCCCGAACTGCGCGAGCGCCTAAATGAGATACCAACCGATAAACCCATTGTAGTACATTGCGCCGCCGGGTACCGCTCGGCAGCGGCTGCCAGTATTATCGCTGCCAAAATTACTAATGTGCCGGTTTATGATATGGGACAGGTGGTGACGAAGTTTCTCCAAGCACACTAATACGCAAGACAGTTCCTTCCCTTGGGAGGAGCGCGATAGCTTGTGCGGTGGCTGGGAGGGGTATCTATAGATTGCTGCGCGACTACTTCGCATCGCCCAATCAAGCGTCCACGCTTGATTGTAAGTATATTTGAGCGTCCGCACTCACGTAAAAATTAAGCGTGGACGCTTAATTAGGATATAGATCAAGCGTGGACGCTTGATCTGGCAAGAGTTTAGGATAAATGACAGAAGAAACTGGCAATCATCAGGCAGATCAGCTCCCCCTTCAGGGGGCCGGGGGGCCTGAACTTTCGTTCGTCACCACCGCCGATGGTTCTAAAACCATCTACAACCTCATGGTTGGCGAAAATTACCACTCGAAGCACGGGGCTTTACAGGAAAGTATACACGTATTTCTAAATTCGGGCTTACGCTATTTTTTAGCGGGGATGGATATGCAACAGGTATCTGTACTGGAAGTGGGCCTGGGCACAGGACTCAATTTTTTGCTCAGCGCCGATTTTTGTACTGCCAAAAACATCAAACTGGAGCATACCGGCATCGAGGCTTATCCGCTGAGCCTGGAAATGATCAGCCAAACCGGCTATAATGATTACGTATCGCCAAAATTATGGGCCGATTTTCTGGATTGGTATCCGTCGTCCATCAATCATTTGGTTGATATCAATCCTTACTGCAAGCTTAAAACCGCGCATACTACCCTATCGGCCTTTCAAAGTGCCGAACTTTACGATGTAATTTACTTTGATGCCTTTGCGGCGCTGCACCAGCCCGAGATGTGGAGCGAGGAGGTGATCAATCATACCGCAAGCTTTTTGAAACCTGGCGGCGTATTTGTTACCTATGCCATCACCGGTAACCTGAAACGTATGCTAAAAGCGCTTGGTTTTAAAGTAGAAAAAGCGCCGGGTGCGCCAGGAAAGCGGGAAATGTTAAGGGCGGTGAAGTTGTAACCCAAAATCGTCTTCCTAAGCGATAGCGAAGCATAATAAACCATCATCATGCTGAGCATAGCGAAGCATCCCCGGTAGGCAGGTCGGTCATGCATTACCGCTCCACTTATCGGGGATGCTTCGCTATGCTCAGCATGACGACTTTGTTTTTTACTCAATATAACTCTCCAAAATCTTAAAGCCCCCCTCGGTAACCAACTCCACCTGGTCAATTATCTTTGGCAGCAGCAGGCATTCGCCCATTTTCACTTCGTAGCTTTCGCCGTTGCATTTCAGCGTATATGCGCCATCTACACAAACATGTATCACAAACGAATCTAAAGTATTGTAATCCTTCGTTACGTTTTCGGTGTAATCCATCACATTGGTGGTGAAGTATGGGCAGCTTACCAAATGTACATCCTGGTTTTTAGCAGGGGTATATTGGGTTTTATATTCGGGGTAAACGTTGTAATCAAGCGCGGCTAAGGCCAGTTCGGTATGCAGTTCGCGTTTTTGGCCTTTATCGTCTACACGGTCAAAATCGTAAATGCGGTAAGTAATGTCTGATGTTTGCTGGATCTCGGCAATCAGCAGGCCCTTGCCAATGGTGTGCACGCGGCCGGCGGGCAGGAAGAACACATCGCCCGCATTTACATCCTCTTTGTTCAGGATATCCATCAAATGGCCGCTGTTCAGCTTGTCTACATAACTTTGCTCATCAACTTTCTGGCTGAAACCGGCAATCAGCGTAGAACCCGGATCGGCCTCTATCACATACCACATTTCGGTTTTGCCGAACGAGTTATGGCGTTTTTTGGCCAGTTCGTCATTAGGGTGCACCTGTATGGAAAGATCGTCGTTAGCATCAATAAATTTCACCAGCAGGGGGAAAATATTACCGAAGTGATCGTACACATGCTTACCTACCAACTCATCTTTATATTGCTCCAGCAAGCCGGCCAGCGATTCCCCTGCCAGCGCGCCATTGGCCACCACCGATACATCCGACTTTACGCCCGAAATCTCCCAGGTCTCGCCACAATTGGGCAGATCACCAAAATCTTTATGCAGGTAGGTTTTGATCTTCTGACCGCCCCAGATCTTGTCTTTATAAATGGTTTTAAACTGTAAGGGATATAATGCTGACATGCCGTGATAGATAGTAAATATTTAAAAACTAAATTGATAATAGGTGAAGGCCAAATTTAGTTTTTTAAATTTTAAAATCACTTTAAGCCTGCATTAATAAGCAGCCCTATTAAGTATTAAATTAAGATTTGCCTTGTTTTGGCTTACGGTTACCGGCGATATGCCGCCCTGGCTGTCGCCGCTGTTGGCGTATAGTTTGCCACTTTCAACAAAAACTACGGTATAGGCGCCGTCGGGCAATTGGGCCTGGTAAAAGCCCTGCGCGTCGGTGTTTATTGTTTTAATAAGCTGGGTGCTAAAATTATCGTATAAGCCCCCCAGCGGAGTGGTCGGCGTTGCATTTGTATTTTTAGTATAAGCGTAAATCCGCACTTCGCGCTGTATCACAAACGATGTGCAGGTGGATGTTTTAGGATCGGTAGTAGGCATGCAGTTGCCTTGTATGGTAGATACGGTGCCCCATACCCCATTGCTTATGGTTACTTTGGCGCTATTATCGGCATAAGCTTTCTGCAGATCGGTAGACGGAGTACTATCAACACCTTTTGTTTTTTTACATGATGCGGCTGCTATCAGTACGATCATCAAAAAATAAACTACCTTTTTCATACTACTTATTAATGGTAAAATACCGGTTCGCTACCGAATCGGTATAGGTTTTGGTATTGTATTTAAACAATTGCAGCTGGTAATTGGCGCAGCAGCCCGCAGTTGTTTTTTGATAATTGGTAAAAATGGTATCCTGATCGTTGTCGGTCAGTTTCAGGTAGGTGATGTTCTCGCCCATGCTCCAGTTCAGCACCATCTTTATGCGTTCTTTATTTGGCGCTACGGTCCCTTGTTTTATAAAGCTGATCAGCCCGCTGGCATTCAGCAGTTTCATCCTTAACGTATCGTAATGAAAGGGGGTTGTGGGGTTCAGCAGATCGCGGCCTGCTTTATCCCTAAAGTCGAGTATCATTACTGGCGGCGATGTGGTGCAGGCTACCCCATCGCACTTGGTACCGCACGAATAGAAGAATATTGCTATGGCAAAAACAATAAGGGTAATTTTCAGATACTTCATAAACATTCCGGTAATTAACTCAAGTTGCGATTATATTTAATTGGTGATTTAACCACAAAGTACACTAAGATCTTCGTGTTGTTGATTCCACAAGTGCACAGAGAATTGAAAAAAGAAGATAAGATACAAAAACTCACAAAGACAAAAATGAACTTTGCGACCTTTAAAACTTAAAATCTCAACTAAAATCTTTGTGGCCTTTGTGTTTCTCCCTTTGCGACCTTTGTGGTTAAACAAATAGCAAATAGATCAATTATATAAAGTTACGGGTGATAACGCGATTACGCTACAATATGGTATAATAAAAAGAGGCCGTCTCATAAGTCAATTATGAGGCGGTTTTTTCGTTGATGCCGATTTAGATGAGTTATTAGGAAAGCGGGACTGTATCAGCCTGCTTTCGATTTTTTTGAGTTGGTTCAGGTGTTTTTATCGGATAAAAAGCCTTTTTTATCAGGCTTTCCACTTTCTGAGGTTATGTGCGATGGATAATAACCCTATTTCGACCTCGGTTTTGGACATTCCCTTCAGCAGGAATCGCCTGAAGCCGTGATTATGCTTCAGGTTGGCGAACACCGGTTCGACATCTGCGGGCCGTCGCTTTCGGTATTTGATGCCCTGTTCGGTATTCAATCTTTCTTTCGCTATCTGCTTGTGTATTCTAAGGCTGTGGTTGATCTCCACCACGCGGTTACCGGCTGCTTGGTGACAAACGCCCCGCATGGGGCAGTTTTCACAATTCTGCGCCTGATAGCGGCTGATCAGTTGCACATAGCCGGATGTGGAGACCCGCTGCCCGGTGCCGATATGCTGCATGTGTTGTCCCATCGGACATACCAGGTAATCTTCCTGTTCATTATAGTGCAAACTGTCATTACCGAATGCTTTGATGCCTTTATTTTGTTCCTGGTCGAACGTGTTGTATTTGATATAAGCTTCAATGCCTTTTTGCTGTAATACGCCATAGTTCTCGTCCGAACCGTAGCCCGCATCGGCCACTACCGCTTTTGGAAGTGCATGATATAAAGTTTCGTATTGTTCGATGTGTGATGGAAGGGTCTGGTAATCGGTTGTGGTTTGGTGCAGGCTATAGTTCAAGATGAACTGCTCCTGGGTGGAGATCTGCAGATTGTATCCGGGTTTAAGCTGCCCGTTCAGCATAGGGTCTTCTTTCATCCGCATGAAGGTGGCACCCGGGTCGGTCTTCGAAAAGCTGTTGCGACCGCCTAACAGCTTTTCCTGCTCGTCATACCGGGCCAGGTTCTCCGGCCAGTGCTTTTTGGCATAGTTCAGCTTCTGCCTTACTTTCTTATCGACATCTTCCTTATCGTCCAGGGCGGCGTTGATCTTTGAGATCGTTTCTTTTACTTTTTCCGGGTTGATCTCGCTGTATTCCAGCGGTGCGGTGTCTTTAAGTTCTTCGGCAGCGATGGTTTGCGCATAACTCCACAGTTCATCCAATTGGGCTTTCATCTTCTCCTTGCTGTTCTTAATGCTTTTGCCCCATACAAAAGTGTACTTGTTCGCTACCGATTCGATCTTGGTACCATCGGTAAAAACAGCTTCTTTCAGCGAGACGATACCTTCCTGCTGTAATAACAATACGATCTGTGAGAAGATCTCCTTTAAAACACCCGACAGCTTCTCGCTCCGGAAACGGTTGATGGTATTGTGATCAGGCTTTTTCATGCCTAAAAGCCACATGAAATGTACATTCTGCGCGGCCTGGTCTTCCAACTTCCGTGAAGAATACGTGTTGGTCAGATAACCGTAGATCAGCAGCTTGAGCATCAGCCGCGGATGAAAGCTGGATGCCCCGCCGCCTTTATACTTGCGGTTAATCGGTTTAACATCTACCTGATCGACCACCTTCGATACAATACGTACCGGATGACCCTGCGGTACCAGTTCCTCCAGTTTATACGGTAAAAAGGTTAACTGGTCAGGATCATATTCCTTAAAGACTACTTTTCCTCCCATGCCTTTAAGTTACTGAAAATTACGCTCAAAAACAAAGAGGCTGCCTCGCTTTTGAGACAGCCTCTTTTTATTATTTAAAAGCCAGCAGCTTATGCCAGTTTAGCTTTCAGGTTTTCGTTAATGGCTTCCAAAAACTCTTCGGTGTACAGGTAATCGGTACCGTGTTCAACCTTTGGTTTAATGGTGATGGCCAAATCCTTGGTCATTTTGCCGCTTTCTACGGTTTCGATACAAACCTGCTCTAAAGTTTTGCAGAAGTTGATCAGTTCCTGGTTGTTATCCAGAATACCACGGAACTCCAAACCGCGTGTCCATGCAAAGATAGACGCGATAGGATTGGTTGAAGTTGGGCGGCCTTTCTGGTGCTCGCGGTAGTGGCGGGTTACGGTACCGTGGGCAGCCTCAGCTTCCATAGTTTTGCCATCAGGGGTAACCAGGGTAGATGTCATCAAACCTAAGGAGCCGAAACCTTGTGCTACGGTATCGCTCTGTACGTCGCCATCATAGTTTTTACAAGCCCAAACAAAGTTACCGTTCCATTTCAGGGCCGATGCAACCATGTCATCGATCAAACGGTGTTCGTAAGTGATACCGGCTGCGTCGAACTTAGCTTTATATTCGTTTTTGTAGATCTCTTCAAAAATGTCTTTAAAACGGCCATCGTATTTTTTCAGGATGGTGTTTTTGGTCGACAGGTATAAAGGCCAGCCCTTCATCAGCGCCTGGTTAAAGCAGGCATGCGCGAAGCCTTTGATAGATTCGTCGGTGTTGTACATGGTTAGCGCCACGCCATCACCTTTAAAGTTAAATACTTCAAAAGATTGTGCTTCGCCGCCATCTTCAGGAGTGAAGGTTACGGTCAGCTTGCCTTTGCCTTTAGTTAAAAAGTCGGTAGCGCGGTACTGGTCGCCAAAAGCATGACGGCCAATGCAGATAGGCGCTGTCCAGTTTGGTACTAAGCGTGGCACATTGCTCATCACAATCGGCTCGCGGAATACGGTACCGTCCAAAATGTTACGGATAGTGCCGTTTGGCGATTTCCACATTTGTTTCAGGCCAAACTCTTCAACACGCTGCTCATCCGGGGTGATGGTTGCGCATTTAATGCCCACACCATATTGTTTAATAGCGTTAGCCGCGTCGATGGTTACCTGGTCGTTAGTTTCATCGCGATATTCAATGCCCAGATCGTAATATTTAATATCCAGTTCTAAATAAGGCAAAATCAGTTTATCCTTGATAAATTGCCATATAATGCGGGTCATTTCATCGCCATCCAGTTCAACTACGGGGTTTGCTACTTTAATTTTCGACATATCTGTTCTTTTTTGAATACCTTTTTTAAAATTCCCCAAATATATAAAAATTGGCTTCACTCCTTTTTCAATTTAACCGTAGATTTTTTACCATCAGAATAAAAATTTATATACATTTGGTAAGGTACAAGTGCGCACCGTGTTATTGTAACAAATTATTGCATTTAAACTTAAAACCTGTCTCTTGAAAAATATTATCCTTACCCTGTTGATTTGCGTTTTATCCGTCGCGGCAAAGGCCCAGTTTGGTTATAATTACTCGCAATACGAGTTCGGCTTATCGGCAGGCATCAATAAAGCTAAAACCGATTTCCGCATCCCAAAAACAGGTTACGCCGCCATGGCAAGCTTCACCTATAATTACACCCCTTTTATTAATTACATAGCCGAATTGCAGGTTGGTGGCGTAAAGGCCGATTCGCTGTCGGTTATCCCCGGTTCTGCTTTAACTTTTACTAACGATTATACTACGGTTTCATTCCGTGCGCAGTTGCAAATGGGCGAGATAATGGATTATTCGCAAAGCCAGTTTGCAAACTTTCTGAAAAATATCTACGTGAGCGGCGGCGTTGGCGTAATTTATACCGACCTGAAGATCTATGATTCGGGATTCCTCTCGGGCGAAAGCAAGGGTAGTAATGTTTTTATCCCGGTAAAACTGGGCTACGAGTTTAAGTTTTTCAACAGTTTTAACGAACCACGCATGAAACTGGATTTTGGTTACCAGCGCAACCTGATCATGAGCGACGCTTTCGACGGGATAAGCTATGGGTCTAACAAGGACTCGTTCAGCCAGTTTGTTATCGGGTTAAAATTCGCGCTGGGCGGCGAAACTTCCTATCGTAAATCCATTACTTATTAAAGCAAACTTCTGTTCATCATAATTGTTGATGTTTCCAGACCGGTAATTACATGCCGGGCCATTAAAATGATTAAATTAGACATTGGTTAATCAATTGAAATGACACCGAAACGCTTTTATCTTACACTGGTATTACTGCTGGCCACCGGCTGTTTCGCCTGGGCCGATGCGATTACCATTAATCACTTTATTATAAAAGATAATCCCTTTGGCCAAAGCCAGGTGGCCATTGTTGCTACCGACAGCGCCGATGTGGTGCAGGAAAACGTGAACGGTATTTTCACCTTCGCGGTGAATGGGTTCGAGCAGCCCCTTACCTTTACCAAGGGCGTAGCTTTTTACAGTCCCAAAATAGAGAAATCCATCTTCCTGTACATCCGCCATAATAACGATACAGGCACCCATGCCAAACTATACTACGTTTATAAAAGTAATGATAAGCTGCTGCCACTGCACATTGGCTGGGGCTGGCTGCTGGTAATCCCCCTCTCGCTGGTGTTGCTGGGTTACCTGTTTAAGCGCTTTATCATTATCGCCATCATTATCTTCCTCATCTTTATTTACTTCAATCATCACAGCGGGCTTAACCTGCATACGTTTTTTGAAAGCATTTTGGATGGCTTGAAGACGATGTTTTGACCGCGCTGATTCCGACCGCTGATTTTTTTGATTTCGCTGATTAGCAACAAGCCAAATGAGCACCATTTTCTGCGTCATTCCTATGTTTTGCGATGCGCTTTTGTGTTGATAACAATATCTTATCCGGGCCCTCATCCGTTTAAATAAAAAAGCTATTTTTATCCTGTCACAATTTAATAATCAACCATTTATGCCGGCTGAACAAATTCAACCTATAGCCCCTTCAAAACGTACGGCCATTGTAGATATGCTGCGTGGCTGGGCTTTGTTAGGCGTAGTACTGATGAACTATGTAGACTATCACGATGTAGGCTGGAACCCGCCTAAAACCTACCATGCCGATCTGCTGACCAATATCCTGCAGTACACCGGATGGATCGTTTTCGCCGCTAAATCGTGGACGATGCTGAGCATGCTCTTCGGCTATGGCTTCGCGGTGCTGATACGCAATATTGCCGATAAGGGCTATAACCCGGTAAAGTTTTTCACCGTGCGCATGCTTTGGCTGTTTGTGATAGCCTTTGTGAACTGTTGTTTTTGGTGGGGCGATATTTTAAAGGATTACGCCTTTATGGGTTTAGTGATGCTATTGTTTTATAAAATTAAACCCAAACCGGCATTTATCTTCGCCGTTGTTTTGTTTTTCATTTTGCCGGCTTTGGCGCCATGGATATATAAGATACCCAGCGATGGCGAAAAGTACTTTGGCGAATTACTGCCGCTTTACCACAGCAAAAACTTTTTTGATAACGTAAAATTTAACCTGCTGGGTACATGGTACCGCGAGATGATATCGCCCGGGTACCTATATATGGTGCACCTGGTGCAGTTACTGTGTTTTATGCTGGGCTTCGCGGCGCAGCGCGTTAATTTTTTCGAGAATCTGGCCGATAACAAAAAGCAGGTGAAGCGCATTTTTTGGTGTACCCTGGTTGGTTTTATGTTACTGACCATCTTCTTCCCGCTCTCTCAAAAAATGAAATGGGAGTTTTTCAAGTACTATAATGTCCGCTATCCGTATATCATCGTTACCATGCTGTGCACCGTATCGGCCCTGTGCTGCCTGTATGTTAACGGTAAACTGAAAGCCTTTTTCCGCGCGCTGGAAGCCATTGGTAAAATGACGCTGACCAATTATATGGTGCAAAACATCATCTCGTTCTTTGTTTTTGGCGGGGTGGGTTTAGCGCTGGGATCAACCATGCCGTTTTGGTTTTACTGGGCGCTGCCGCTAAGCATTTACATTGCGCAAATATACTTTAGCAAATGGTGGCTGGCGCGGTATAACTATGGTTTGGTTGAGTGGATATGGCGACAGTTGAGCTACAACAAACACCTGCCGTTGAGGAAAGTCAAAAATTAAAAGTCTAAAGCAGAAAAACAGAGCACATAAGGCCGAAAGACCAAAGCGGAAAGCTACAGGGGACACGAATCCTGCTTTCTGCTTTGGTCTTTCGGCTTTAAACTAAAAGCATCCCGCTAACCATCCTGCTTTCACCTTTCGCCTTTAAGCTTTCACCTGCATTTAATATATTTATACATTAATGCCTGCCATGTAAATAAACCTGCATGAAGCGATTTTGGCTTATTGTATATACCCTGCTGGTGGTTTTTTTACTGCCCCGGTCGGCTATTGCCCAAATTACCGGCCCGGCTGTTACCAACGGGCAAATGACCGCACCCATTATTTGGGGCGGGCCATCGGGCTGTGTGTATAACTGGTTTAATCCCACCACCGGCATCGGCTTGACTGCAAATGGCACGGGGGATATTGCGCCGTTTAAAGCTATTAATAATACCAGTACGCCTATTATGGTTACCATCACCGCTACACCCACACCGCGGCCTATTTATGCCTATATCCCCAGCCGGGTTGCTAACAGGGTTACCGTAATAAATACCGACGACTACAGCATAGTAACCCAAATACGTGTAGGTAACAACCCTTATGGCGTAGCGGTAAGCAAGGATGGTACACGGGTGTATGTAAGTAATTTAAATAGTAATACCGTTTCGGTGATTGATGGTGTAAACAATAAATGGATAACCGATATCCCAGTTGGTCAAAAACCAATGGGTTTAGATGTCAGCCCTGATGGCACAAGGCTTTATGTGGCCAACTCCGACGATCAAAGTATTTACGTTATTGATACTACCGACCCCGCATATGGCCTTTACAGGTTAGTACCATTTCCGGGACATCCAACTGCTGTAACGGTGAACAACGATGGCAGTTCGGTCTATATAGCAGGCGATGACCATCTTCACGAATATACACCATTTACAAACAAACTTAGTGTCATTACCGACTCAGGGGGCGCCGATGCGCATCAAATATTGTTCAGCCCTGATGGGGCAACGGCTTACCTTATTAACTATGCTATATCCCGCGATGCGCTTGATAATAACAGGCTTATTTATGAACAAACCTTTGCAACTGTTAATACCCAAACCCACGAGTTAAAACGCGTAAACGCTGGCATTGCCGACCTTAATTTTGGCGGGACTTTAAACCCTGATGGCAGCCGCCTTTATATGACGTACCCCGGAAATAATGCGGTATCTGTTGTAAACACACTTAGCAACCTACCTGTCGGCGTGATCAATGTAGGGCAAAACCCCAATGGTATCGCGATGACGCAAAAGGGGATACTTTTTGTTGTTAATTACGATTCGAATGATGTGTGGGCGATAGAACCGATAAGCAACACAGTTTTAAAAAAGATCCCGTTTACTGATACCGCCCCAATCGCCTTCGGCAACTTCATTACCGGCAACACCTGCACCAGCAGTACGCCTATCACCTACACCTTCACCATTAACCCTACCCCGCCAACTATTGTGGTTGATGGCACTCCCGATGTGTTAAGCACACCGGCAAATATCCCCTCCAAATCAACTTATGTTGATATTTCGGGCGTTAATTTGACCGAGGGTATAGCGGCTACCTTTACACCGCCATCGGGTTTCGAAATGAGTTTGGATGATATCACTTACACATCGGTGCCTATCGTCATCGGCAATGGCGGGACACCACCACCTGTGCACCTTTATATCCGCATAGCAGCTGGTAACCCCGTAGGCCCGCTGAGCGGCACCATCACCTTAAAAAGCGCTGGCGCAGCTAATCAGGAAATAAAAATTACCGGCACGGTTACCCCAGCTATCCCCTATGTTATTGCCAGTGTGGCAGGCGGCACTATTACAGCCTGCGAGGGTAACGCCTCGGCCAATCCCAAATTGCAGCAGTTTACGGTATCTGGCACTTTGCTTACCGGCAATATCAACCTCACCGCCCCGGCAAGTTTTGAAATATCGCGCGACGCGAACAGCGGTTTCAGCAACGCCATCAGCCTAAGCCCCACCGGCGAAACGGTGACCAGCACCACCATTTTTGTGCGTTCCGCAGCATCGGCCAAAGGACTAATCTCGGGCCAGGTAGATGTACAGTCGGCCGGAGCTACTCCATTGCAGGTAGCTGTAAACGGTGTGGTTGCCGCCCCGCCTAAGGTAGATGATGTTGCCCCGCAAAGTCGTTTTGCAGGGCAAAATACTGCCGCCGTTAATTTTACCGGGACAGGTACATCATATAGCTGGACCAATAGCGATCCCTCAATCGGTCTGCCCGCCAGCGGCGACGGCAATATCGCCGCCTTTAAAACCATTAACAAAGGCAGCACAGATGCCGTAGCCACCATTACCGTAACGCCGCATAACGACCCGCTGGCCTATGTAGCTATGTGGAATCTGGACAGCGTAGCGGTTATTAATACGCTTACCGGGAAAAAAGTAAATACCATACGTGTAGGGCAAAAGCCCTACGCTACGGTAGTAAGCCCCGATGGCACTACCGTTTTTGTTGCTAATCAAAATTCCGGCACAGTATCCATTATAAATACGGCGGCTAATAAAGCAACTGGCGGTATCCCTGTCGGCAGCAACCCCTCTGGTTTAGCCTTAAGTCCCGATGGAAGCACTTTATACGTAACAAACGGCAACTCTAACACTGTTTTGGTAATAGATGCCAACAGTCACGGTATATTGGGTAGTATTATAGTACAGCAAAACCCACTTGGCGTAGCGGTAAGCCCCGATGGTAGTTGGGTTTATGTGGCTAACAAAAATAATACCGTATCTGTGGCCAGCGCGGCTTCAAAACAAGTAATATATTCTGTAACGGTAGGCAGCAGCCCCCAGTATATTGCGGTTAGCCCCGATGGTAACTATGTTTATGTAACCAATTATAACAGCGCGTCGGTTTCGGTGATCAGTACCGTTGAGCAGAGAAAAATAGACGATATACAGATTGGAACTAATCCTACAGGCATAGCTATTAACAAGGATGGCAGTATACTTTATGTAACCAACTTTGGCTCCAACAGTGTATCTATTATCCGTACATCCGACAGGAGCATTATCAAAACAGTGCCTACCGGTGCCGGCAGCAAACCCGAGGGTATTTCCGTTAGTCCCGATGGTAAGCTGGTTTATGTAGCCAATTATGGTTCGAACAGCGTAATGGTAATTAACACAGCCGATAACAGCCTGAATACTACTATTCCATTACTTGGTTCACCCGTTTCCTTTGGCGATTTTATTGTGGCCGGCACAGGTTGCGTGGGTAACAGCGCACAGTTTACTATCACCGTAAAACCGGCCGTGCAGCATATTTTCCCAACGGGTACGCTCACCGCGCTCCGCACTACTTATGGTACACCTTCGGCGGAGATTAGTTTCAGCGTATCGGCTACCGATATGACCGAGGCCATAAAAGTGATCCCGCCCACCGGTTTCGAGGTCAGTACCGACAGAAACACTTATGGCAGTACCGCGCAGATAGGCGGGCCAGGTGCAATCCCATCTACCACGATTTACATCAGGCTGGCGGCTACCACGCCCGTGGGCAATAATTACGCGGGCGATGTGCTGCTCACCAGCACCAACGTGCCCGATGCCTTCATCGCCACCGCCAAAAGCACGGTAGACAAAGCCCCGCTCACCATTACCGCCGACGATCAGCAGCGCAAATACGGAACAGATAACCCGGTGCTGACCGCCACCTATGCCGGCTTTGTAAATGGCGAGGACGAAACTGTTTTAACCGCCCTGCCCAGCATCAGCACCACGGCCATCAAAACATCGGCCCCGGGCACTTACCCTATTACCGTTAGCGGCGGCGCGGCCGATAATTACGCCATCGACACCAAACCCGGATCACTCACGGTGCTTGATGTTAAAGGCATACAGGCCATTATCCCCAATACTTTTAGCCCCAACGGCGATGGGGTGAACGATACCTGGATCATCAAAAACATTGAAACTTTCCCCAATTGCACAGTAGATATCTTTACCCGCGGCGGACAGCAGGTTTATCACTCGGTAAATTATACCAGTCCCTGGGATGCCAAATACAAAGGCGCCGACCTGCCCACCGGGGTTTATTATTATGTCATCAACCTCAATAATGGCAGCAGCCCGCTAAGCGGGTATGTGGCGGTGATTCGTTAAGCGAAAAGCTGAAAGACCAAAGCAAAAAGCTTTCTGCTTTCAGCCTTCGGCTTTTAGCTTTTTATCATCCGCTGTATTTCATCCAGCTTCATCATGGCTTCTACCGGGGTGAGGGTATTTACATCGAGATTGTTGAGCGTATCGCGGATCTTTACCAGGATCGGGTCATCTATCGAGAACATTTGCAGTTGCAGGGCTTGCTTCTGCACTTTCTTCATGCTTTCTTTAATGCTTTCGCCGCCGGTGCGTTCATTCTCCAGTTTCTTTAGTATCTCGTTGGCGCGACTAAGCACTTTACCCGGCATACCGGCCAGTTTGGCCACGTGGATACCAAAACTGTGTTCGCTACCGCCGGGTACCAGCTTGCGCAGGAAGATGATCTGGTGGCCTACCTCTTTCACCGTCACATTAAAGTTCTTAATACGCGGGAAGGTATTGCTCAATTCGTTCAATTCGTGGTAGTGCGTAGCGAACAGCGTTTTAGCCTTATAGTTAGGGTGGTTGTGCAGGTACTCGGCAATGGCCCAGGCTATAGAGATACCATCGTAAGTTGATGTACCGCGACCGATCTCGTCCAGCAGGATCAGGCTGCGGTCGGACAGGTTATTGAGGATGCTGGCCGTCTCGTTCATCTCCACCATAAAGGTCGATTCGCCTGATGACAGGTTATCCGATGCCCCTACCCTGGTAAATATCTTATCCACCAAACCTATCGATGTTTCTTTAGCTGGCACAAAACAGCCCATCTGCGCCATCAGCACAATGAGGCCTGTTTGCCTTAATAGTGCCGATTTACCCGCCATGTTAGGACCGGTAATGATAATGATCTGCTGTCCTTCCGAATCAAGGAAAACATCATTGGTAATGTACGATTCGCCTAGCGGCAGGTTCTTCTCTATAACCGGGTGGCGGCCGCCTTTAATATCGATCACGCGGCCCTCGTTCAGTTGGGGCTTAACGTAATAATTTTTTATAGCGATATGCGCGAAGTTGAGCAGCACATCCAATCGAGCCACCAAATTGGCGTTAAGTTGTATAGGTTTAATATATTCGGCCAGCGAGTAAAGCAGGTCGTTATACAACTTGGTCTCCAGCGCCAGGATCTTTTCTTCGGCACCCAATATCTGGTCTTCGTATTCCTTCAGTTCGGGGGTGATGTAGCGTTCAGCGTTCACCAGCGTTTGCTTGCGTATCCATTCGGCAGGCACTTTGTCGCGGTGACTATGCGTCACTTCCAAATAATACCCGAACACGTTATTAAAAGCCACTTTAAGCGATGGGATTCCCGTAGCTTCGGCCTCGCGCTTTTGTATCTCCAGTAAATAACCCTTACCGCCAAAAGCGATCTTGCGCAGGCGGTCTAACTCCTCGTTAATACCCTCGGCCATTACCCCGCCTTTGGCCAGCATAATTGGCGGCTCGGGGTGAAGTTCTTTTTCTATGCGTTCGCTGATAAAGCTGCAAGGGTTCAACTGGCTGCCTATCGACTTTAGCGGTGCGCTTTCCGTCCCCTCGGCGATTATCTTTATCTGCTCAATGGCTTTCAGGGCTTTTTTCAGCTGACAAACCTCGCGCGGGTTGGCGCGTTGCAGGCCTATCTTACTGATCAGTCTTTCCAGGTCGCCTATCTGGCGGATGTGTTGCTGCAATTCTTCGCGCAGTTCATCATAAGCGATCAGGTATTCTACCACACCAAGGCGGTCGTTTATTGGCTTAATTTCCTTTAGCGGCATCACTATCCAGCGGCGCAGCATACGGGCACCCATGGGCGAGCAGGTATTATCCAGCACATCTACCAGTGTCATGGCATTCTCGTTGTGCGAACCTACCAGTTCAAGGTTGCGGATGCTGAACCTATCCAGCCACAGGTAACGGTCTTCTTCCAGCCTGCTGATGGACGAGATATGCTGCAGGTTGCGGTGTTCGGTCTCGTTGAGGTAGTGCAGCGCCACACCGGCGGCCACAATGCCCAAATTCAGTTTATCGATACCGAAACCTTTAAGCGATTTTACCCCGAAATGCTTCAACAGCGTCTCCTGCGGATAATCGCCGCTGTAAGGCCATTCATCCAGCATGTAGGTATAAAAGCGGTCGCCGTAAAGGTCTTTAAAATCCTTGTTACGGGTTTTGGGATAAATGATCTCGCTGGGGTTGAAGCCCTGCAGCAGCTTATCGATATAATCGCTATTGCCTTGTGCGGTCAGGAACTCGCCGGTAGAGATATCTATAAAGGCAATGCCGATGGTATTCTTCTCGAAATACAGCGATGCAAGGTAGTTATTGCTTTTTTGTTGCAGGATATTATCGCTGATGGCCACACCGGGGGTAACCAGTTCGGTAACACCACGCTTAACGATGGTCTTGGTGGTCTTTGGGTCTTCCAGCTGATCGCAGATGGCTACCCTTTGTCCCGCGCGTACCAGTTTGGGCAAATACGTTTCCAGCGAATGGTGAGGGAAACCGGCCAACTCGATGTGCGTAGCCGCGCCATTGGCCCTTTTGGTTAGTACGATACCCAAAATACCCGATGCCTTAACGGCATCCTCGCCAAAGGTCTCGTAAAAATCGCCCACGCGAAACAGCAGCAAAGCACCGGGGTACTTCACCTTGATCTGGTTATACTGCTGCATTAACGGCGTTTCCTTGGTATCGCTCTTAGCCAAATGTGCTCCTTTTTGTTAAACGGGTAAAGTTAATGCATTAGCGGGCGATATAGGGATTTGTGGAAAAGTTGGTATTATGTGGAAAGCATGGGTGGCGGTTGGAGTGGCGATTTAACCACAAAGGGCACTAAGAAGAGGAAACACAAAGGTCACAAAGCTTTTATTATCTATTAAGAAGAGAAATTAAGATACACAATGCCTTTGTGTACTTTGTGCAAACCTTAGTGCACTTTGTGGTTAAATTGCCAGAACGCAAACCATTAACACCAAATGTCTACCAAAACAGTATATTATTTTTTGATTTTATAAATATCTGTATATATTTGCGGCACCTTCTCAGTAAGGCTATAAAAAAATGAACGGTTACGCACTACATTTCCATCTGCACCATCACCACGTTGTGGTGATCAGATAAATGTATGTTTCTACGCGAAATAACAACCCTCGTTTTTATTCATTATAGTTTACACAAAATCAATCCCTTTTGAAAACACTTAAAATAGCGATCCAAAAATCGGGTCGGCTCAACGAAAAGTCTGTTGAACTGCTAAAAAATTGCGGCTTAAATTTCGAAAACTACAAAAGCTCGCTGATAGCACCAGTTTCTAATTTCCCGCTGGAAATTCTTTTTCTGCGCGATGATGATATCCCCGAATATGTTCAGGATGGTATTGCCGACCTGGGTATAGTTGGCGAGAATGTAATAGAGGAAACCGAAGTACAGGTAAAATACCTGCAAGAACTTGGTTTTGGCAAATGCTCGCTGAAATTAGCCATCACCAATAACTCCGAGATCACCGACCTGTCTGGCCTTAATGGCAAATCAATTGCTACCTCGTATCCCGTAATTTTGGGTAAATTTTTACAAAAGAACGGGATTTCATCAGATATCCGCACCATATCTGGTTCGGTAGAGATTGCGCCGGGCCTGGGTTTAAGCGATGCGATATGTGATATCGTATCTACCGGTGGCACGCTGAAAAGCAACGGCCTTAAACCTTTTGCCGATGTAATGTCGAGCCAGGCTATCCTGATTGGCCGGGAAGGCATAGAGCAAGACGACCTGGTGCAGGAACTGATCCAACGCATCCAATCGGTATTAGACGCTAAGGACAAAAAATACGTGGTGATGAACGCGCCGAAGGATAGCCTGCCGGGCATACTGGAACTGCTGCCGGGGATAAAAAGCCCGTCGGTAGTGCCGCTGGCCGAAGAGGGCTGGGTGGCCGTGCACACGGTAATAGAGGAACGCGACTTTTGGACCAAGATAAGCCAATTAAGGAAACTTGGTGCGCAGGGCATACTGGTGATGCCGATAGAGAAAATATGTGGCAGGCCGTAAATACACAGCCCCCCAGCCCCCTAGAGGGGGAGTGAATGTGCAGATGTGCGAATGTGCAGATATGCAAATGATAGAATAACAATTATGGGGAGCTACCTTCTATTCCCCCTTTAGGGGGTTAGGGGGTTTAAGGATTTAGAATGAATTTTATGAAAGTTTATAATTATTCCGATCTAAATAAGCAAGACATCGAGCGGTTAGTGCAGCGCAATGTTGACCCGGCGAACGAGATACGTGCCGTGGTGGAAGAAGTGATAGCCAACGTACGCGAGTATGGCGATGATGCTTTAATAGGCTACGCCAAAAAATTTGACAAGGTAGACCTGGACAAGTTGTACCTGGATAAAGACGAACTGGCCGAGCTGGCCACTACGCTATCCGACGACCAAAAGTCGGCACTGCAAACGGCCTATAACAACATTTACAAATTTCACCAAACGCAGGTTAAGGCCGAGGACAGGGTAGAGACCATGCCCGGCGTTAGCTGCTGGCGCGAGGCGCGGCCGATAGAAAAAGTGGGGCTGTACATCCCGGGCGGTTCGGCGGTTTTGCCGAGCACTTTCTTAATGTTGGGCATCCCCGCCCGCATTGCCGGCTGCCACGAAATTGTTGTTTGTTCGCCACCGCAGAAGAACGGAAAAGTGAACGCTTTCATCGCCTACGTGGCCGGTCTGCTGGGGGTGGAACGCATCTATTTAGCGGGCGGCGCGCAGGCCATTGCGGCCATGGCGTATGGCACAAAAAGCATTTCTAAGGTCGACAAGATCTTCGGCCCGGGCAACCAATTTGTCACCAAGGCCAAGACCATCATCCAGTCGACAACTACCACCGCCATCGACATGCCGGCGGGTCCGTCGGAGGTTTTAGTAATCGCCGATGAGACTGCCAATTCGGCATACATTGCCGCCGACCTTTTAGCGCAGGCAGAACATGGTATTGATTCTCAATCAATTTTGGTTTCTACATCAAGTAAAATTTTAACTGATGCGATAGCTGAAGTAGAACTACAACTGGGTGTACTGCCACGTGCCGAGATAGCACGGCAGGCCATCGATAACTCGTACGCCGTACTGGTAAATGACCTAAACGAGGCCATAACTTTTAGTAATACCTACGCTCCGGAGCACCTCATACTGGCTACCGAGTACTGGCAACAGATCACCGGAAGCATTATTAACGCAGGCTCGGTATTCCTGGGTAACCTTACGCCCGAAAGCGCGGGCGACTATGCATCGGGCACCAACCATACCCTGCCCACCAGCGCCTATGCGCGGGCCTATTCGGGGGTATCGGTTGATTCGTTTGTGAAAAAGATCACCTTCCAGCATATCACGCCCGAGGGCATACAGAACATCGGCCCGGCGGTAGAGATACTGGCGGAGATGGAGGGTTTGCATGCGCATAAAAATGCGGTGAGTGTGCGGTTGAATGATAATCAATAGTTTGTCATTGCGAGGAGCTGACCGGCCATGAGCGGGAGGGCGACGCGGCAATCTCGTCGCATGTAAACCCACTACGAGATTGCCACGCTATCGCTCGCAATGACAGGTTTTAAAATTTAAAGAAAAGAAATGTTCGACATTAACAAAATACTAAGACCCAATATCAAAAACCTTACCCCCTACTCTTCCGCACGGGACGAGTTTAAGGGCGAGGCCAGCGTTTATTTAGATGCCAATGAGAATGCTTACGGTTCGCCGTTGGGCACCAACTATAACCGCTACCCCGATCCGCTGCAGTACGCCGTTAAAAAGCGCCTCAGCGAGATAAAAGGCGTGCCACCCCGCAATATCTTTTTAGGCAACGGCAGCGACGAGGCCATTGATATCCTGTACCGCAGCTTCTGCAACCCGGGGGTAGATAACGTGATCATCGTTCCGCCTACTTATGGCATGTACGAGGTATCGGCCAATATCAACGATGTGGCCCTGCGCCGCGTGCCGCTTACTGAAGACTACCAGCTGGATGTGGATGCCATTGCAGGTAACATTGATGAACATACCAAGATCATCTGGATATGCTCTCCCAATAACCCTACCGGCAACTCGATGGAACGTGCCGATGTGGAGACCCTGCTGGCCAATTTCAGCGGACTGGTAGTGGTAGATGAGGCCTATATTAACTTCAGCCGCCAGAAAAGCTTTATACAGGAACTGACCGAATACAGCAACCTGGTGGTGATGCAAACCTTGTCGAAAGCATGGGGCCTGGCGGGCTTGCGTGTAGGCATGGCTTTCGCCAGCGAAGAGATCATAGAAGTGATGAACAAGGTAAAGCCACCTTACAATATGAACGAGGCATCGCAGGCATTAGCACTTGAAGCATTGCAAAATGTAACACAGGTAAACGATTGGATAAAAGAGACTTTAACTGAGCGGGACAAGTTAGTATTACAACTGGCCAAATTTAATTTTGTGCTGGATATCTACCCATCCGACGCTAATTTTATCCTGGTAAAAACAACCGATGCCAATGGAATTTACAACTACCTGGTGCAAAACGGCATTATTGTACGCAACCGCACCAAGGTAGAACTTTGCGAGGGCGCGCTTCGCATTACTGTGGGTACACCGGATGAGAATGTTAAACTGATAGAGACTTTATCAAAATATGAATAATTTAAAACGCATCCTTTTCATCGACCGTGATGGCACCTTGATCACCGAGCCTGCCGATGAACAGATCGACTCGTTCGCCAAGCTGGAGTTTTACCCTAAGGCACTGCAATACCTCCCCAAGATAGCCGCCGAACTGGACTTTGAACTGGTGATGGTGACCAACCAGGATGGCCTGGGCACGGCCGTGTACCCCGAGGATACTTTCTGGCCGGTACAGAACTTTGTACTAAAGACTTTTGCTAACGAGGGGGTGCATTTCAGCAATGTGATTGTCGACCGCACTTTTGCTAAAGACAACGCCCCTACCCGCAAGCCGGGGACTGCCCTATTGACCCAATACTTCGATACCGAAAAGTACGACTTGAAGAACTCGTACACTATTGGCGACCGCAAAAACGATGTGTTACTGGGCAGGAATTTAGGCGCTAAGGCCATTTGGCTAAATAATAACAGTAATTTAGGCGGGCAGGAGTTTGACGATAAGGCCTTTGCCGAAGAAGTAAGCGGCACTATTGCCCTGCAAACTACCGATTGGCAGCAGATATACGAGTTTTTAAAAGTGGGCGAACGCGTGGCCGCCCATCGCCGTACTACTAAGGAAACAGACATTGATATCCGCGTTAACCTTGATGGCAAAGGCGAGGCGAAGATCAGTACCGGTCTGCATTTCTTTGATCATATGCTTGATCAGATCGCCCGCCATGGTAGCATCGATTTGGACATTACCGCCAAAGGCGACCTGCATATCGACGAGCACCACACCATTGAAGATACTGGCATTGCCCTGGGCGAATTATTTGCCAAAGCACTGGGCGATAAACGCGGCATAGAACGCTATGGCTTCTGCCTGCCTATGGACGATTGCCTGGCGCAGGTAGCTATCGACTTTGGCGGCCGCAACTGGATAGTCTGGGATGCCGAATTTAAACGCGAAAAGGTAGGCGAAATGCCAACGGAGATGTTCTACCATTTCTTTAAATCGTTCAGCGATGCCGCTAAGTGCAACCTCAATATCAAAGCCGAGGGGCAGAACGAGCACCACAAGATAGAAGCGATATTTAAAGCCTTTGCCAAAGCCATTAAAATGGCCGTAAAGCGCGATGTGAACAATATGGTTTTACCGAGTACTAAAGGGGTTTTATAAGAGAGTCAAGAGCAGAGAGTCAAGAATTAAGACCTCTGCGTTATCTTGATTCTTGACTCTCTGCTCTTGAATCTAAAAACAAAATGATAGGTATAGTCCAATACGGCGCAGGTAATATTTTCTCTTTATGTTCAGCTTTAGATAGGCTGGGCATCAGTTATGGAATGATAGAAAAACCTGCCGATTTTGACCTTTATGACCGTTACATCATCCCGGGTGTGGGTCATGCAGGTGCGGCCATGGCTAAATTAGAACAGACGGGGCTGGTGGCATACATACAAAAGTTGCAGAAACCCACACTGGGTATCTGCGTGGGCATGCAATTGCTAACTGCGCACTCCGAAGAGGGCGATGCCAGCCTGCTGAATATTATCCCGGTGAAGACCATGCGTTTTGCCGATAGTGCCGAATATAAGGTTCCGCACACGGGCTGGAACCGGGTTCACAGCGAGCGTGATAACCCGCTTTTCCAAAATATTCCGGCCGATACCCACTTTTACTTTGTACATTCATACTTTATTGAGTACAACGAAGCATACACTTTAGCCTCAACTGAATACAGTTTAAAATTTTCGGCATCAATTTGGCGGGATAATTTTTATGGGGTACAATTTCATCCCGAGAAATCGGGCATATACGGGGAGACCCTCTTAACTAACTTTTCAAAGATCTGACGACTATGTACATTATTCCCGCTATAGATATTTTAGATAAAAAGGTAGTGCGCCTGCGCGAAGGCGACTATAGCCAGGTAACCAATTACGATGTAAGCCTGGAAGAAATGATAGAGAAGTACCAGAGCAATGGTACCAACTTCATCCACGTGATAGACCTTAACGGCGCAAAGAACGATTTCAGCAATCAGGAATACCTGTTCAATGTGATCCGCAAAACCGATATGAAGGTGCAATACGGCGGCGGCATCCGCAGTATCGATAAAGTGAAAGAGCTGATAGAGGCCGGCATTCACCGCGTTATTGTGGGTACCCAGGCCATCACCAACCCATCTTTTTTAACCGACCTGAGCAAGGCCATCTGCGGTAAAGACAAATGTTCGGACCAGGTAGTGATCGCTATCGACGTGCTGGACGAAGTGATCAAATACTCGGGCTGGATGGAAAGCTCGCCCATTAAACTGATGGATTATGTTGACAAGTGCCTTTCACTGGGTTTCTTCCGCTTCCTGTGTACCGATATCAATAAAGACGGCAAACTGGGCGGCGCGGGTGTAGATCTGTACAAAAAACTACTGGACCACTCCCCTTTCATCAAGTTGATCGCATCAGGCGGTGTATCGTCGCTGGAAGACATCGAACAACTGAGCCAGATCAAGGTAGAATCGTGCGTGGTAGGTAAAGCCATTTACGAAGGGCGCATCAGTATCGAAGAGATACAGAACTGGAATTTGAAATCGTTGATAAGTATATAAAGGCCCGCAGAGCCGACCATTACCCCCAACGTCATTGCGAGGTACGAAGCAATCTCTAAGCTATACAGCGCGGATAAGCAAGTCCGACCTGCTAACATAGAGATTGCTTCGTACCTCGCAATGACGAATTGAAGAACTAATCGAAAGATGCTTGCAAAAAGAATCATCCCCTGCCTCGACGTTAAAGACGGCCGCACGGTAAAAGGCGTAAACTTTGTTGACCTGCGCGATGCCGGCGACCCGGTAGAACTGGCATGGAACTACTCGCAGCAGGGTGCCGACGAACTGGTGTTCCTTGATATTACCGCCACGCACGAGCGCCGCAAGACCATGATAGACCTGGTTAAAGCCGTAGCAAGGCAGATCAATATCCCATTCACTATAGGTGGCGGTATAAATGAAATAGCCGACGCTGAAGCGCTTTTAAATGCCGGGGCAGATAAGATATCCATTAACTCGGCCGCGGTGCGTACACCGGCTTTAATTAATGAATTAGCCCGTGCTTTTGGTGTGCAGTTCGTAGTGGTGGCAGTAGATACCCGTTTTGATGGCACGAATAACATCGTACACCTTAACGGCGGCCGCATCCCCACTGAAAAAGAAACACTGAACTGGATACTGGAAGCCGAAAGCCGTGGCGCGGGGGAGATATTGCTCACATCTATGGATCATGATGGCACCAAGGCTGGTTTTGATAACGGCCTGCTGAAAACCGTTAACGATGCGGTGCATGTCCCGGTCATCGCCTCGGGCGGGGCCGGTTCGGTAGCGCATTTTGTGGATGTTTTTGAAAAGACCAATGTAGATGCGGCATTGGCGGCATCGGTATTTCACTATGGCGAGATATTGATACCCGACCTGAAGCAGGAGTTGAGAGGTAGAAATATAGAGGTTAGATAGACCGGCATCTGTCATTGCGAGGAGCGTAGCGACGAAAGCCTCACCTCTTGTCATACGATAGAGCAAGGGCGAGGATGAGCGAGGGAGCGAAAGAGAAATCTTATACGCGGGATAAGCCATCTGTATAAGATTTCTCACTATCGTTCGAAATGACATTATATAAGAAAGCAAAACAAACAACCATGTCACTAAACCTGGAAACCGAAAGACTGACCATGCGCCCATTTGAAGTGCAGGACGCGCCTGGTATGTTTGAATTATACCAGGATGCCGATGTGCAGCGCTTCACCGGCGATATAGCTTTCAAGAGTATTGAAGATGCGGAAGCGTTCATCAAAGGGTATGATCAGTACGAGCGATACCAAATGGGGCGACTGAGTGTATTCCTTAAGTCCACCGGCGAGTACATTGGCTGGTGTGGCTTAAAGTATTTGGTGGATAGCGGCGAAGTTGATCTTGGTTACCGCCTGATCAAACGTTATCGGGGATATGGCTATACCACCGAGGCCGCGAAAGCAAGTTTAGATTACGGCTTCAAGGTTTTAGGGTTGGAAAAGATAATTGGCAAGGCCATGGTGGATAATGCGCCATCTATCAATGTGTTTAAAAAGTTAGGTTTAACATATTCGCAAAACGACGATTGCGGTTGCCACCCGGGCGTTGTCTATGTGATAACAAAGGAAGATTGGATAAATAACAACTTGTCATTGCGAGGAGCGTAGCGACGCGGCAATCTCGTCGCAAGCAGAGCAACCTACGAGATTGCCGCGCTATCGCTCGCAATGACATGAGAGAATAAGATAAAATGAAAATAGACTTCAATAAAAGCGCCGACGGTTTAGTACCCGTAGTAATTCAGGATTCCCAGACACTGGAAGTACTGATGCTGGGCTACATGGACCAGGAAGCCTGGGACAAAACGCAGGCCGAAAAGATAGTAACATTCTACTCGCGCTCTAAAAAACGCTTGTGGACCAAAGGTGAGACCAGCAACAACTTTCTGCATGTAAAGGAAAGCTTTGTTGATTGCGATAACGATACCATCCTGATCAAGGTAAAGGCCGATGGGCCTACCTGTCATACCGGTTCGCGCAGCTGTTTTAATACAGAGTATAACCACAACTTCATCAGCGAGTTGGAGAACATTATTGCCGACAGGTACGCTAACCCGGTAGAAGGGTCGTACGTGAACAAGCTGCGCAATAAAGGTTTAAATAAGATAGCCCAAAAAGTTGGCGAAGAAGGTGTAGAGACCGTGATAGCCGCACTGGCCGAAACCGAGACCGACCTGATCAACGAAGCATCGGATCTGGTGTTTCACCTGCTGGTGCTGTTGCGGGAGAAGGGATTGAGTTTGGAGACCATCGCGAAGAATTTGGAGAGTCGGCACAAATAACCAACTTGTCATTGCGAGGAGCGCAGCGACGCGGCGATCCCATAGGCAGGTCCACATTGCTTGTCCTATGGGATTGCCACGCTATCGCTCGCAATGACAGCTTATAAAAGCACAATGACCATAGAAAAAATAACCGAACTAAGCGGCCACTCCAACCCTATCTACACGCTGGAACTATCCCAAAAACCGGGGATACTATTCAGCGGGGGTAACGATAAGGGTTTGGTAGAATGGAGCCTGAAGGAATTTGCTTTTATCAAGGTGATGTTCCCTGTCAATGCTTCTATTTATGCTATCCATTGCCCGGCGGGGTACCCGCTGCAATTCGCCGGGTTACGCAGCGGGCAGGTACTGGTGTTCGATTTTTTGCAGCAGAAACTCATTAAAGGGCTGAACCATCACCTTAAACCGGTATTCGATATCAAGTCGGTAGCCGGTAAAAAGGAATTGCTGGTCGCATCTGAAGATGGTACCGTATCAGTATGGCACCTGGATACTTTGGAGTTACTGCATACAGTAAAGGTATCGCACGATACCATCCGCAGCATAGCCGTATCGCCCGATGAAAAGCAAATGGCTTTAGGCTGCCGCGATAACTCGGTAAGCGTTTTTAATCTGGATGATTATACACCTATCACCGCAATGCAGGGCCACACCATGGCAGTGTTCACTACGCAATACTCGCCCGATGGCCGGTATATCCTATCCGGCGCGCGCGATGCGCAGTTGAAGGTTTGGGATGCCCAAACATTCACGCTGGTGAAGAATGTGCCCGCGCATCTGTTCGCCATCAATCATATCTGCTACCACCCTACCCGGCCTATATTCGCTACTGGCAGTATGGATAAGACCATCAAACTATGGGATGCCGAAGACTTCCGGTTAATCAAGACCATCAGCCGCGAGAAGGGCTACCCGGCGCACGTCCTGTCCATCAACAAACTGGCCTGGGACGGCGACCGGTTACTGAGCGCAGGTGATGATAAGGTGATTAAGGTTTGGGGTATCTTCTAATAAAGCAAAATGTCATTTCGACCAACGGGAGAAATCTTATACGGGCGATAAGTATAGCCGTATAAGATTTCTCACTATCGTTCGAAATGACAAGTTGTATAGGGCGAATCAATCTGCTTATAGCGTATACATCCCACCATCGGCTATCAACTCGGCCCCCAGCACAAAGGTCGAATCATCCGAAGCGAAGAAGGATACTACTTTAGCTATTTCTTCCGAAGTACCAAAGCGACCTACCGGCACTTGTTTCACTATCCCCTCGCCCATTTGCTGTAACTGCTCATCGCTGATACCTAATTTAGTTGTACTATGCAATGGGGTAACAACCGGGCCCGGACTTACCGCGTTTACCCTGATGCGGCGTGGCAATAACTCGGCCGAAAGGTTTTTGATCAACGACAATAAAGCGGCCTTGCTGGCTGCATAAACGCTGGCACCAGCCATACCAATGTGGGCATTGATAGAGGTATTAAAGATGATCGAACCGCCATCGTTCACCAGCGGCAACAACTGCTGCAAGGTGAAATAAGCACCTTTAAAGTTAATGTTCATGATCTCGTCGAACATGGCTTCTTCCATCCCCTCTACCGAGTTGAATTTACCTACACCAGCGTTGATAAAGATAATATCGATGTTCGGAGTAAAGGCTTTTACTTGATCGGCCAGTTTTTTGATCTGCTGCATATCGCCGCTGTCGAATACGATACCGTAGGCGTTTTCGCCCAGTTCGGTCAGGGCCGCGTTAATTGCGCTTTGGTTGCGCCCTGTGATGATCACTTTTGCGCCCTGTGCTATAAATTCGTGGGCGGTAGCTAAACCAATACCGCTGTTACCACCTGTTATTATTGCTGTTTTACCTGCTAACTTTTTCATATTTTTATGTTTTAATACATCAAAGGGACGCTTTATTTGAACGCCCGTCAAGAAGGCACAATTTTGTAAGGGACGCACTTTTTGGTAGGTTATGGCCCCATTTTATTTAAAAGGCATCGGCCAAATTTTATATGACAAAAAAACGACAAGCTGATTATACCTGCGCCATGGAAGCGGCGCTAACCGTGATAGAGGGTAAATGGAAATTAAAGATACTGAATCAACTGCTGGCCGGCCCGGCACGATATACCGATATTAAACGCGGCGCCAAAGGCATCACCGAAAAAGTACTTACCCAACAACTGCGCGAACTGGAAGAAGACGGTATTATATTCCGCACCGTTTACCCGGTAGTGCCCCCAAAGGTAGAATACGCTTATACTGAATTAGGCAAAGAACTGACCGGCATATTTTACGCCCTCGAAAAATGGGGCAGCCATTTTATGACCGTTAATAATCCTGATGGTACCGTGGTGGAAATGGATGCCAGTTGTTTTAGTGCCGATATAGCGGAAGCACTTAAAACAAGTCAGCCTGTGCAATAAGGTCATGCGTTATTACTTATCTTATTCTCCAAAATTACTACAGAATTAAACAGTAACTTGTAATTTTTACCATATCCGCAGCCAAATGCAAACTATTTTGCTTGCGCAACGTATGTTAAACTATTGTTATCAAATTAATTCTACCTTCTTTGAAAAGTTACATTTTTATACTGCTGACATTTATAACACTCGGTGCAAAGGCACAAACCGACACTACCAAAAAAGTTAATATTGCCGATACGCTGAAAAAAGACCTGTTCACCGCGCCGGATACCGTAAAGCACCTGCACAGCCGGACTGCCTCCATGATACCGCCCATCGCCATGATCAGTTATGGTGCCGGTACTTTTGCCATACACCCCTTGCGCCGGTTTGATAAATGGATCTACCGCGAAGCTATCGAGCATAACCCTACGCCGTCAACCAAAATGGAGAACGTGATACAGTATTCGCCGGTGGCCCTGGTGTATGGGCTAAATTTGGTGGGTGTGCATGGGAAAAACACTTTTATAGACCGGACGCTCATTTACGTATTGGCGCAAGGTATGATGGGTGCATCAGTATTTTCATTAAAACACCTTACCCACCGTTTACGGCCCGATAATTCCGATTTTCTTTCGTTCCCATCGGGTCATACCAGCAACGCCTTTGTGGGCGCTGAGTTTATGGCGCAGGAATTGGGCGATAAATCCATTGCCTACAGCGTTATTGGTTACGGCCTGGGCACTACAACAGGTATACTACGCATTTATCACCAGGATCATTGGCTTAGCGATGTGATAGCCGGGGCCGGCTTCGGTATTTTAAGCACTAAAGCGGCTTACCTGCTTTACCCATATATCCGTAACCGCCTGTTTAAAGCCGGGCGCGAAAAAGAAAAGAACCGCGATGTGCCTGCTGATCTGAAAAAGAAGGATGGCAATAGCAGTATTTTGTTGCCGTCATATCAAAATGGAGCTGTGGGGTTGCAGTTTGCGATGCAGTTTTAATATACAAAGTTTCTGTGCACAGCAAATGTGGCTAAAGTCCTTTTACTTACCATATAAATCCGTCCCATAAAGTGGGACGGCAATGAATGGCCATACATACCCGATTAACATTTATTGCCGTTGGTTTTAACCAACGGGTAAAAAGCAAGCGGGAGGAGGCTTTAGCCCAAACCAAAAAGACAATGCCCTTACATCCGCTCCGGCACAGCTATACCCAGCAGGCCCATACCTGCCTTAATGATATTAGCCGATGCCGATGCCAGTTGCAAACGGAAGCGCTTCAAATCATCGCTTTCGGCTTGCAGGATAGATTTCTCGTGGTAAAACTTATTGAACGCTTTGGCCAGTTCGTAAACATAATTCGCAACAACAGCAGGATTATGCCCCGCGGCAGCGGCCTGTAACGTTTCGGGATATTGGCCCAGGGTGATGATCAGGTCACGCTCTATCGGGTCTAACCCTGTCAGCGGAACAATATCGTCTAATTGTAACGGCGCACGGCTGATCACCGAGCGGATACGCGCGTGGGTATATTGAATGAACGGCCCGGTATGTCCCTGAAAATCTACTGATTCATTAGGGTCAAACAACAGGCGTTTCTTCGGATCTACCTTTAGCAGGAAGTATTTCAACGCGCCCATGCCAATAGTATGGTATAGCTCCAGTTTTTCAGTATCTTCAAAACCATCCACCTTACCTAAGGCTTCGGTATGTTCTTTAGCAGTTTCCTCCATCTCGCGGATCAGGTCGTCGGCATCAACTACCGTGCCCTCGCGCGATTTCATTTTGCCCGATGGCAGGTCGACCATGCCGTACGACAGGTGGTACAAACCCTTAGCCCAGCTTTTCCCCAGTTTTTCCAGTATCAGGAACAGTACCTTGAAATGGTAATCCTGCTCGTTGCCCACCACGTATATCGATTCGTCCATATGGAAATCGTTATACTTCAATTGGGCGGTACCCAAATCCTGGGTAATGTATACCGATGTGCCATCGGCCCGCAATACCAGTTTCTGGTCAAGGCCATCAGCGGTAAGATCTATCCAAACCGAACCGTCTTCTTTTTTAAAGAAAACACCGGCAGCCAGGCCTTCGTCTATAATATCTTTACCTAACAGGTAGGTATTGCTTTCGTAGTAAAATTTATCAAAATCAACGCCAAGGGCTTTGTAGGTTTTATCAAAACCAGCGTATACCCAGCCGTTCATGGTTTGCCACAGGCTGATAACCTCTTTATCGCCAGCTTCCCACTTTTGCAGCATTTGCTGGGCCTCTTTAATCAGTGGAGCGTTCTTTTTAGCTTCTTCCTCGGTTTGTCCTGCCGCCTTTAACTCGTCTATTTGCTTTTTGTATTCCTTATCAAAAACCACGTAGTACTTACCCACCAAATGGTCGCCTTTCATTCCGGCCGACTCCGGCGTTTCGCCGTTACCGAATAGTTGCCAGGCCAGCATCGATTTACAGATATGGATACCCCTGTCGTTCACCAGGTTGGTTTTTACCACTTCGTAACCGGCGGCAGCCAGTATAGATGCTACCGAATACCCGAGCAGGTTATTACGCACGTGGCCCAAATGCAGCGGTTTATTGGTATTTGGCGATGAATATTCTACCATCACCTTTTTACCGTTAGGTTCGGCGGCGATGCCATCGCCGGGGAGGATGTGGTTATAAAACAGGTTTAACCAGTAGGCATCGCTTATGGATAAATTAAGGAAACCCTTGATCACATTAAAGCCCGATACTTCGGCCAGGTTGCTTTGCAGGTATTCGCCTATCTCGGTGCCGGTTTGCTCGGGCGATTTACGCGAGAGTTTGGTATATGGAAAGGTAACTATAGTAACCTGCCCTTCAAACTCTTTGCGGGTTTGCTGCAAACTCACGTCGGCAGGGTTAAGGTTGGCCTGGTATAAATGTTTTACTGCTTTAAGGGTAGCGTCGATTATAAAATCCATGGGGCAAAATTAACATTTTTTTTCGTCCCTGCCGAGTTGCCGATAGCGTTGTAGCTCATGATTAGAAAGAGGCCGTATCATAAATCAAATGATGCGGTCTTTATTTTTTTAGCCTAATAGCTGAATTTGGTATTGAGTTTCTATGGAATTTTTTGAGGGGGAGGGGGTAGCTTTCTTGGGCGAACCTGAGTGGTAAAACGACTCATTTAAGCCGCTTTTTTCCTTAGATTTTGTGCGATTGCAACTAAACCCCATTCTATTTCTACTTTTTCCTTGCCGCGGAGCATAAACCGTTTAAAGCCATGGTTCTGCTTAATATTACCAAATACAGGTTCTACATCAAAGCAGCGTTTCTTTCGCCGTTGTATGCCTTCTTCACTGTTTAACAGCTCGTGCGCCTTTTGTTTCAGGCGGTTCAGGTTTTCATTGATTTCAATGATCCGATTCCCTTTTGATTTATGGCAAATACCGTTCAGCGGACAGTTAGCGCAGTTAACTGCCTGGTATCTTTTTACCGTTTGTTCAAACTCCGTGCTTGTTTTTCTTTTACTTGTTCCGATGAAATTCATTTGCTGGCCCATCGGGCAGATGTAACAATCTTTCTCCTGGTTGTAAAAAAGCTTATTTGCTGCAAAAGGGTGCTTGTTGTTGTGATTCTCATTTTGTTCCTTATCGAACATCCCATACTTTACAAAGGCGATTGTTCCTTTTTGTTCCAACCGCGTGTAGTTCTCCTCGGAGCCATATCCGGCATCGGCTGTAAGCACTTGCGGTGCTTTGCCAAAGCTGACTTCATGCTGCGCTAAATGAGCACTTAATGTATTGGTGTCTGTGGTGTTGGAGTGAATGGTGTAATTGACAATGAACTGGTTGGATGTGGATATCTGAACATTATACCCCGGTTTTAACTGGCCGTTTTTCATGTGGTCTTCCTTCATCCGCATGAATGTGGCATCCGTATCGGTCTTGGAATAGCTGTTGCGTTCACCCAGCAGAGCTTCCTGCTGCTCATAGCGGGCAATGGCCTGCGGGTAATGTTTGCTGATATACCGCAGCTTGCTTTTGACCTGTTTGGAAACATCCTCACGCGAGGAAAGCTTCTCATTGAGTTTATCTACTGCGGCATTGACCTTTTCACTGTCAATAACAGTAAAGTCAGGCGGATCAGGCAGCCTGTCTTCTTCTTTTGCTACGCTTTGGGCATAGTCCCATATCTCTGACAGCTGCTTTTTCATCTTTTCCTTATTGGTCTGAATCGCTTTCTTCCAGACAAAGGTATACCGGTTTGCATTCGCCTCTATCTTTGTCCCGTCCGTATTCACTTCTTCAATACTGAGCAGGCCTTCCTCTGCCAAAAGTTTCACCACATCTTCGAACACATCACGCAGCGCATGCTTCAAACGTACGCCCCGGAAACGGTTGATCGTATTATGATCAGGATAGTTCATCGAACTCAGCCACATCAGGTAAACGCTTTCCCGGCAGGCTGCTGCCAGCTTTCGGCTGGAGTAGGTGTTGGTTACATACCCATATACCAGCACCTTTAACAACATTTGCGGGTGATAGCTTGAACTCCCGCGGATATGATAAGCTTTCAGCAATGGTTCCAGATAGAGCCTGTCGATCACATCGTTAACTACACGCACCGGGTGCGATGCCGGAACTAATTCGTCAAGTGTCGGAGGAATAGCCATCAACTGCCGTTGCTGGTAGGGCTTGAATACAGGTCTTTTAGAGGACATACTACGCTACTTTCGATACATAAATATATGAAAATCAGATTATTATATCAAATAAATACCCCTCTTTATTCCAATAAATTATGCACAAATAAAAAAGAGGCCATACCATGATTTATGATACAGCCTCTACCGGTTTACTCTACCCCTGCACCGGCTTCAGCGGAAACTCGAGAATAAATTCGGTGCCCTCATCAAGGTTGCTTTTTACTTTTATTTTGCCGCCTAAGCGTTCTACCTGCATTTTAACCATAAACAAGCCCATACCTTTCCCCTCCACACTTACATCAAAGCGTTTGTACAGGCCAAACAGGTGCCGGCCATACCGCAAAAGGTCGATACCGCGGCCATTGTCTTTAAAACAAATGCAGGCCTTGCTGCCATCAAGCCTGGTACTGATGCCGATAAGCGGATCGGCCCCTGCCCGTTTATACTTAATGCTGTTTACAATAAGGTTTTGGAAGATGCTATACATATAACCCTTTAAGCTCATCATTTCGCTTATCCCGCTAAAATCGCAGCTGATCTTTGCCCGGTTCTTTACCACCAGGTCGGCAATAGCCGTTTTCACCTCGTCTACCAATCGCGGCAGCGAAACCATTTCCAGCGTTTCGTTAGCGGCATTATTTACCTGCAGGATATTGTTCAGATCGATGATCACCTTATCTAAATTACCAACCGATTCAGTAAGCGCGTCCAATGCCTGCCCGTTCTCGCTGTCGCCATCAACACCGTTCAACTGCATAATATCCGCCAGGCCCATAATATTGGCCACCGGTGCGCGCAGGTTGTGCGATATGATATAGGTAAACTGTTCCAGATCTTTATTACGCTGTATCAGGTCGGCGGTCATGCGGTCGCGCTCAAGGTCGGCCATTTTTTTCTCGGTGATATTTTTAAGGGTAAGGATAATGCCCGACGGCTGCTTCTCGTTATTTAGCACGCTTACCCACCTCACCTCGTACCAAACCGTTTGGTTATGGGGCAACGGATAGGATACTTCGTATGTGATAGACGATTTTTCCTTCAAACTTTCTATCATTTTCAGCACATCGTCTTTCCTTTCGGGCGAGCTGTAATAAAAAGCCGACAGGCCGGCCTTCAACTCTTTATGAAAATGCAATGCCGCCAACTCGCTGGCATTATGGTTAAACGAAACTACAATACCCTGTATATCAAACAAAATAATAGCATGCTCGCTATTCTCGAACACCGACCGCAGGTTCGATTCCGATTGCAGCAAAGAAGCTTCGGCCAGCTTGCGTTCGGTAATATCACGTATAAAAACCGACAGCCCCTGTGGGGTAGGATAAATGTGGCTTTCCTCCCAAAAATTTAAGGGTGCGTAATAATCCTCGTTCCAAACGTATTGTCCGGTTTCCATTGCTTTATAAAATGCTTTATAAGTGCTTGATCCAACTACATCGGGGAATGTTTCCCATACGTTACGGCCGATAAGCCATTGCGAATCGAGCCCAAGCATCTCGCCTAAACGCCGGTTGGCATAGGTATAGTTAAAGTTTTTGTCTAATGTTATAAAGCCATCGGTTATGCTGTCCAGTATGTTTTCTATTTGTTTATTCTTCTCCCGCAACTGCTCCTCGGCTACTACACGGTCGGTTACATCCTTAAAATTACATACCACGGCACCAATATCCGGATCGTCCAGCCGGTTATTCAGCAGGCACTCTATCCATATATAATGCCCCTTTTTATGTTGCGTGCGATAAGTGCTGAGCATGGGTTTATTTGGATGCTCAAGTACATCATTCAATGTGGCAACCACCTGTGGTAGGTCATCAGGATGTACCAGCGATTCGTAAGGCTGTACAGCCCGTTCTACATCGTTCCACCCGTTTATCCGTTCGGCCGAGCGGCTGCGGTAAAACACCTGCAGGTTGCGATCGAGCAGCGATATGCCATCGTAACTGTTCTCTATCAGTTTCCTGAAACGGCGTTCTTTGCTGATGATCTCGTCGGTGTTTATCTTCACCAGGCGTTCCAGCTCGGCATTTATCAGTATTTTCTGGTCTTCGCTTTTCTTAAGTTCGGTAATGTCGCGTGTAACTTTGGCAAAACCTGCCAGGCGGCCATGATCGTCGTAAACAGTGGTTAAAACTACATGGGCCCAAAATACCGAGCCATCCTTTTTCACGCGCCAGCCCTCGGTTTTATAAATATTATTGCGCAGGGCTTCGCTCAGTATTTTGCCGGGCATGTTTTCCCGTCTATCCTTTTCGGTATAAAAAACAGAGATATGCTGGCCGATGATCTCGTCGGCAGTGTAGCCTTTTATATTTTCGGCCCCTTTGTTCCAGCTTTGGATGTAGCCGTTAGGGTCGAGCATAAAAATAGCGTAGTCTTCAATCTGATCGATCAGCATTTTAAAAAGCGTATTGTCAAATCGATTATACAAGTCTGGTTTAGGTGAGTTAGCAAACAACAAAACAGTACAAATTAGGTATACAAAATCTCTTACATCACAAGTTAGCACCTTTTGCTACTATTTACAAACAAAATTATCGTTCAAATTAAAACTAATTATTACGTTAATACAACCAAAAGTTGTCAAATAGCTATAACCGTGCGCTTTATGTGCCAGGAAGTTTTCCGCGGGTTATCCTTAATTGGGATAAATAAATTGCTCGGGACAGAATCGAAAATTTTGAAATAATAGCCATGGGTTTCAAATCCATAGCTGTATAGACTGACATTGAATGAAGTTTAATAAAATGCAGTTTGATAATGCCGCAGTTGTGAAGACTCACCCGGTCATGGCTTCGCCCGACCACCCTCTCTCCGCTGTGCGGAAAGAGGGGACTACTCGGTAACCCATCTAAAAAATGCTGACACCCAAGCCTGCCATCGCCCCAATAAAATAAAAATGCACTGACAGCTTGTCGGAAAGCGCTAAATGGCAGGATACTTGTTTTGCACTACCTGCAAATGATATTTAAACACATGTTGAAGAAAAAGAAGAAGGAAGATATGGAGCATACAGAACTGCACGACGAACTGTCAGCAGAAGAAACTTTAAATAATGAAGAAACGGCAGAAGAAACGGCTGCCACACACGAAGTAAAAGATGGCCCTACCGCCGAAGATAAACTAAAGGAAGAAGTTGCCCAGGCTAACGATAAATACCTGCGCCTTTATGCCGAGTTTGATAACTTCCGCCGCCGCACGCGACAAGAACGTGCCGACGAGCGCAAGGAAGCCGGCAAGGAAGCCATTGTTGCCCTGCTGCCTGTTCTGGACGATTTTGAACGTGCTGAAAAGGCCATGCAAAATGCTACCGATGTTAACGCTGTAAAAGAAGGCGTAGCTTTAATTCAAAACAAACTTAAAAATATACTGACGCAAAAAGGCCTGAAAGAAATGGAAGCCAAAGGTACCACTTTTGATGCTGATATTCATGAGGCTATCACCAGCATCCCAGCCCCAACCGATGATTTGAAGGGCAAGGTGGTTGATGAACTGGAAAAAGGTTATTACCTTAACGACAAGGTAGTACGTTTTGCAAAAGTGGTAGTAGGGGCGTGAGGTTAGTTAATTAGAGATTAGTTGATTAGAGATTAGTTGCATTGCTTAAACCCGATCAACTCAATCTAACTTAATTAACTTAGAACATATAGAATAAGATGTCAAAAAGAGATTATTATGATGTATTGGGCGTAGCAAAAGGCGCCTCGGCCGATGATATTAAAAAGGCATATCGCAAAATGGCCATTAAATATCACCCCGATAAAAACCCGGGCGATAAACAGGCCGAGGAAAGCTTTAAGGAAGCGGCCGAAGCCTACGAGGTATTAAGCAACCCCGAAAAACGCCAGCGGTACGATCAGTTTGGCCACGCGGCCAATGCCGGCTCGGCCAGTGGCGGCGGTTACGGCGGCGGTATGGATATGAACGACATATTCAGCCAGTTTGGCGATATTTTTGGCGGCGGTAGTCCGTTCGAGGGATTCTTCGGTGGCGGCGGTCGACAAGGCGGTGGCCGCAGGGTAGCCCGTGGCAGCAACCTGCGTATTAAGGTGCGCCTAACCCTTGAAGAGATTGCCAACGGTGCCGAAAAGAAGATCAAAGTAAACAAGCAGATCATCTGTAAAACCTGCGACGGCAGCGGCGCTAAAGATAAATCATCGTTCCAAACCTGTAAAACCTGCGGCGGCAGCGGCGCGGTGCGCAGGGTAACCAATACCATTTTGGGCCAGATGCAAACCACCAGCACCTGCCCTACCTGTAACGGCGAAGGCACGCAAATCACATCAAAATGTAACGTTTGCCATGGCGATGGCGTAGTACGCGGCGAAGAGACCATCACCATCAACATCCCTGCCGGCGTAAGCGAAGGCATGCAGCTAAGCATGAGCGGCAAAGGTAACGCTGCCCCACGCGGCGGTGTTCCGGGCGACCTGATCATTCTGGTGGAGGAAGTTCCGCACGAGACGCTGAAGCGCGATGGCAATAACGTGATCTATGATATGCACATCAGCTTTATTGATGCCGCCTTAGGCACCAGCGTTGAAGTACCAACCATCGAGGGAAAAGCGAAGATAAAGATAGAGGCAGGCACGCAAGGCGGCCGCATCCTGCGCCTGAAGAGTAAAGGTGTACCCGAAGTAAACTCGTACCACCGCGGCGACCAGTTGGTGCATATCAACATCTGGACACCAAAGGCCCTTAACCGCGAAGAGCGTGAAATACTGGAAAAACTACAGGATTCGCCAAACTTTAAACCCAACCCGGGTAAGAACGAGAAGAGTTTCTTTGAACGGATGAAGGAGTATTTTGATTAAGATATAATCTGTAGGCTCACCCGCCCGTGGCTTCGCCCGGGCACCCTCTCTCGGCTTTGCGGAAACAGGGGTATAGAAGTCTTAAAACTAAACATATCCACCACGCCATTGCGAGGTGGCCAATCTGTTAATAATTGTTAAAAAGAGGCCATAATATACCCATTATGGCCTCTTTCACGTTTATCAGTTTTCAACCCGGCTTTTTTCATCTTATCTTTAAACATGCTCCGTTATACCATTCTATCACTGCTGTGCTGCATGTTTTTCGTGGATACCCGCGCGCAAACTATTAAGGCTACCGTGTTCGAAAATCATACCCGCGTTACCCTACAGGGCATTTTTATACGCAACCTTAGTAATAAGGAAAGCGCCATTACCGATGTAAAAGGCAAATTCAGCCTGAAGGCGAAGCTTAACGACCTGCTGGTGTTCACCGGCTATGGCTATCTTAACGATACATTGCTGGTGACCAACCTAAAAATGGAAGAGGTATTTCTTGAACCTAAAACCAATATGCTGAACCAGGTGGATATCTCTACGCCCGAAGTAAATACCGGGAGCGGTTGGTCTGACCCTGCTTTTCATAATCAAACCACCATCTACCAGCGCAATGCTGATGGATCTTATAAAGGCGGTGTGGCATTCAGGATATGGTCATCTAAAGGGGCTGAACACAAACGCCAAAAGCTGGCGCAAAAACAGGCGGAGGAGGAAGTGAACCAGCAGATCCTCAAAGTATTCACCGCGAAGAACCTGGCCAAATACCTACCCCTGCCCCCGGTTGAAATAGAAGGTTTTATTACGCGATATACGCCAGGTGCAAAAGTGTATACAGCTAATGATTTTAACCTGCTGGCCTATTTAGATAAGTGCTACAAGGAGTATATGAAGCTACCGCCTGAGAAAAGGGTGCCTGTGAAGTTGGCAGCGCCGGGGAAATAGTCATTGGTCATTGGTCATTGGTCATTGGTCATTGGTCATTGGTTTGGCTAAAGCCACTTTTATCGTCTCATATTCCGTCCCATAAATGGGACGGCAATGAATTTTACATGCCCGGTTCATTGCCGTTGGCTTTAGCCAACGGTTAAGCGCAAACACAAACAGGGCTTTAGCCCAAACACGGCAATGAATTTCACATTGCACGGTTCATTACCGTTGGCTTTAGCCAATGGTTAAGCGCAAACATAAGCAGGGCTTTAGCCCAAACACGGCAATGAATTTCACATGCCCGGTTCATTGCCGTTGGCTTTAGCCAACGGTTAAGTGCAAACACAAGCAGGGCTTTAGCCCAAACACGGCAATGAATTTCAAATGCCCGGTTCATTGCCGTTGGCTTTAGCCAACGGTTAAGTGCAAACACAAGCAGGGCTTTAGCCCAAACACGTTAGATTCAATTTATCATGATGACTATTGCAGACCACTCCATCTTTACTAATAAAAACATACTTTTGCCATATGCTGGAAGGTAAAAAGATTATTCTTGGGGTTTGTGGCAGTATAGCAGGGTATAAATCGGCTACGCTGGTGCGCCTGCTGGTAAAGGCCGGCGCGCAGGTGCAGGTGGTAATGACTAAGGATGCTACCGGCTTTATCACTCCGCTTACACTTTCCACACTTTCAAAAAAGCCCGTTCTGGTCGATTATTACAAGAATGACACCGGCGAATGGAACAACCATGTGGAGTTAGGGCTTTGGGGCGACCTGATGCTGATAGCCCCCGCCAGCGCCAATACCATGGCAAAAATGGCTACCGGTTTGTGCGATAATTTGCTAATGGCCGTTTACCTATCGGCCAAATGCCCGGTTTACTTTGCGCCCGCAATGGATCTGGACATGTGGAAGCATGAATCTACACAGACCAACGTAGCTAAACTGGTAAAATATGGCAATACCCTCATCCCTCCCGGCAGCGGCGAACTGGCCAGCGGCTTAAGCGGCGAAGGCCGCATGTCAGAGCCGGAGGAGATTGTCGACTTCCTGTCCACCGAAATAAAAAAAAAACTGCCACTAAATCATAAGAAAGTACTGGTTACCGCCGGCCCCACTTACGAGGCTATCGATCCGGTACGCTTCATCGGCAACCATTCATCGGGTAAAATGGGGTTTGCCATTGCCGCCCAATTGGTTAAGTTGGGGGCTGATGTTACATTGGTTACCGGCCCAACGGCTTTAAAAAGCGGAATGGGCATTAAACGCATCGATGTTACCTCGGCCGCCGAGATGCTGGAGGCCTGTACAGCAAATTTCCCAAATACCAATGCCTGTGTAATGAGCGCAGCTGTAGCCGATTACACCCCGGTAACCGTGGCATCGCAAAAAATAAAGAAGCAAGATGCCGGCTTCAATATCGAACTAAAGAAAACCACAGATATTTTAAAAACACTGGGCGGCATGAAACAACCCGGGCAGGTATTGGCCGGCTTCGCGCTGGAGACTAACGACGAGGAGCAAAACGCCATCGGTAAGCTGCAAAGCAAAAATCTTGATTTTATTGTATTAAATTCGCTTAACGATAAGGGCGCGGGTTTCCGTACCGATACCAATAAGATCACCATTATAGACCGCGACCTGCAAAAAACCGTATACGATTTAAAAAGCAAGGACGACGCGGCCATTGATATTTGTAATAAAGTAACCGCACTGTTAACTGCATGAAAAAACTGGCACTGTACATTATTTTATTTTGTTGCGGATTTACCGTGAACGCGCAGGACCTTAACGCCCGCGTGCAGGTGCTTACCCCTAAAATACAAACCAGTAACAAGCGTGTATTCCAATCGCTTGAAACGGCCATGAAGGATTTCCTGAACGGGCGCAAATGGGCTGCCGACGATATCCTGTCGCAGGAACGCATTGATTGCAGCTTTACCTTTAATATCATATCGTGGGATGGCAACAGCGCCTTTAGTGCCGAATTGCAGGTGCAATCACAGCGGCCGGTTTACAACGCGTCGTACACCACTACCCTACTGAATGTTAACGACCGCGATTTTGATTTTACCTATACCGAGGGCCAAACCATCGACTATACCGACCAAAGTTTTCAAAACAACCTGAGTGCCGTGATGGCTTTTTATGCCTACATGATAGTAGGGATGGATTACGACAGCTTTTCGAAACTTGGAGGTACCCCCTACTTCGCAGCCGCGCAAAATATCGTTAACAACGCCCAGGCCAGCAGCTATAAGGGCTGGAAGGCATTCGACAGCAACCTGAACCGCTACTGGCTGGCCGAAAACTTGAATAACCGGGTTTACAGCAACCTGCGCGGCTTTGTGTACGATTACCACCGCAACGGCCTTGACCTGATGGCCGATAACGCCGCCAAAGGCCGCAAAGTTATTGCCGGCATACTCCCTGTACTTACCCAGTTAGATCGTCAGCGTGTTGGCGCCATGCTACCTACCGTATTCTTCACCGCCAAAAGCGATGAGTTGGTGGGCATCTTCACCCGGGCCGACCTGCAGCAGAAGAACCAGGCCATGAATATCCTCACCAAGGCCGACCCGGCCAACGGAAATAAATACGCCGTGCTGCAACATAACTGATTTTGCTCGAAATCAAGCATAAATATCTCTTGTAAAACATTTCGCTCCGCCGAAGCTCTTAATTGAGTGTTAGCGTTATGCTATTAACATATCGCGCCCCTGGCGCTCAACTCCAAACAAGTCCCCATGGGCAATGTCATTAAGTTAACGTGAGTTCGATATAAGAGGCGGGATTTATTTAATGATATATCTATCTGATAATCAAATAAGTAAGCATATTTTGTTATATTTAAGTGTCGAATTTAAAGAAACAATCTATGCTTACTCTTGATAAAATTACCGAAATTTTCTTTCTGGCCGATGAATATTGCCATTATTTTAATCAACACATTGATGATTGTATGATTAAGCTTGATAGCGATACAACATTAAAGACCCGTAACAAACCTTGCGGACTTTCTCAGAGTGAAGTAATAACCATCCTGATCTGTTTCCATCTATCCGATTACAGAACGTTAAAACACTTCTATTTGGACTATGTCTGCGTTCATCTATGCCGGGAGTTCCCACACCTGGTTTCTTATAACCGTTTTGTGGAATTACAGCAGAAATACGCCTTGCCCATGTTGATGTTTGTCAGCGCCCATAGCCTTGGCAACTGCACAGGTATTTCTTTTATAGATTCTACAAGATTAGAGGTTTGTGCGAAAGAGCGGATACATCAGAATAAAGTTTTCAGCGGGGCCGCTTCACGCGGCTACTCTACGATGGGCTGGTTTTATGGATTTAAATTACACTTAGTAATCAATGACATGGGTGAAATAATTGCATTCCAACTCACCCAGGGCAGCGTATCCGACAATAATACCGACCTGCTGCTTACACTTTGCAAGAAACTATTTGGCAAGTTATATGGTGATAAGGGATATTTGGTAAAACAGTCTGTTTTCGAGCATCTTTTTCATAGTGGTGTGCAACTCATTACTAAGATCAAACGCAATATGAAAAACAAATTGATGAGCATCTCTGATAAAATCATGCTTAGAAAACGGAGCGTGGTCGAATGCGTAAATGATGCTTTGAAAAATATTTGTCAGATAGAACATTCCAGGCACCGGTCTATATCAGGCTTTATTATTAACCTATACAGCGGAATTGCCGCTTACAGTTTCCTCCCTAAGAAACCATCCATCAAAACTCATTTTGAATTTGATCATTCAAAATCACTGCAACTTTCGCTCTAATGCTTATATCGAACTCACGTTAACTTAAGGGCCTAACAACCTCGTAGAGGTTAAATATTGGTAGAAAACGGATCGGAAAATAAAGCAACGCCGTAGGTGTTGAATATAAAAAATATAGAGTACCTACGGCACTCAGAAATCTATTGGGGCATTTTTCTACCAATATTTTACTCCTACGGAGTATCGAAATCTCTTAAATAATGACATTGCCCGGAGGGACGACATGTTAATAGAATCATACACCGAAGTATAATAGGCCCCCCCGAGGGGTGGCATGTAATATTTCCTACATCCCTGCAACATAACTGATCCCGCCGCGTCTTATCAGTAAAAATAATTTCAAATTTATTTTGATTTACGAAAATCATCGTAGATATTTGTACGACAAGTTTCGTAGAATAGTAAATAAGCGACATGAACATTAAAGCAACCGATAGCGAACTGGAGATCTTAAACGTACTGTGGAAACAGGGCACAGCCACCGTTAGGGAAGTACACGAAGAACTAGCTAAAACCAAAGATGCCGGCTATACCACTACCCTAAAGCTAATGCAAATTATGTATGACAAGGGTTTGGTAGACAGGGACGCGACCGCCAAAACACACATCTACAAAGCTATCGTTACACAGGGCCAGGCCCAGCAAAACGCGCTGGATAAGATCATCTCAACCGTGTTCGAAGGTTCAACCGCCGACCTGGTGATCCAGGCACTGGGCAACCATCGCGCCAGTAACGAGGAGATAGACGCTATCAAAAAATATCTGCAACAGTTTGATCAGGATAAAAAATAAAATATAACAGTTATGGAAAACCTGTTTTATAATATCAGCCAGGTGCTGGGCATCACCATCATCCACTCGTTGTGGCAGGGCTTAACCATTTTTATGGTACTGCACGCCATTATGCAGTTTGCTCCTAATTTATCGGCAAACGCTAAGTACAAACTGGCGTTCGGCGCGCTTACGCTGATGCTGGGCTGGTTTATCTATACGCTGGCTACCGAGGTGAATAACTACACCTGGTCGGCAGTTACAACTTACCAGTCGCCATTGCCATTAAGCGTACTGCTTCCGCAAGCCGCACAGCGTTGGGTTGCCCCGCCTGCAGATCATTACACGTTCCTGATAGCGGGTTATATGCCCTACCTTACCATGCTTTATATAGCCGGCCTGGTGTTCAACACCCTTAAAATGGGCCTGGCCTGGAATAATATCTACCGCATCAAACAGCAAACCATCGCCTCAGAATTTCAGCAGCAGGTTGATAGCCTGGCTAAAAAAATGAATATCAGCCGCTTTGTAAAAGTGGCGTTCAGCCAGTATATCGATGTGCCTTGCATCACCGGCTTCATCAAACCCATTATCCTGCTACCCTGCACCATCAGCACTTATTTAAGCGCCGATGAGATACAGGCCATCCTGCTGCACGAACTGGCCCACATCCGCCGTAACGATTACCTGCTAAACCTGTTGCAACAGGCTATCGGGATACTACTTTTCTTTAATCCATTCAGCATCCTTATCAACCGCATCATCAACCGCGAACGCGAAAATTGCTGCGACGATGTGGTGGTGCAAACTACCGGCAGTCCGCTTATTTATGCCCAGGCGCTGCTAAAATTAGAACAGAATAAACAAGCCGACTGGCAGTTAGCGCTGGCTGCCACCGGCAAGCAATATCACTTATTAAACCGTATTGAACGCATTATGAAAACTAAAAAATCCACCGTAAATATACGCCCGGCGCTGATTGCCCTGGCCCTTTTAACCTGCAGCTTAACGAGCATCGCCTGGTTTAACCCTAAAATAAAAGATGGTAAGATAACCGTAAAAAGTATCCCCAACGCCTTAAACACCATCAACTTTGGGGCAGATACAGTCATCAAACAAAAGGCAAAAACTACAAAGCCGGTTGCTAAATCAAAACCATCATCCAAAAAACAGGCTATGAAAATAGCTAAAGATGGAGAGTATGTAAACGATGCCAAAATGGAAGCTTTAAGCGCCGAAATGGAAAAACACGCGCAAAAGTTAGAACAATACTACAATAGCCCCGAGTTTAAAAAAATGCAGGAGGATATGGAGAAGAAGGGTGCCGAAATGGAAGCCTATTTTAATAGCCCCAAAATGAAGGAACTACAGGAGCAAATGGAAAAGAAGGGCCTTGAGTTTGAAAAAATGAACGACAGCCCCGAAATGAAAAAGCTGCACGAGCAATTAGAGGCTACCAGTAAAAAGATGGAAGCCTATTACAGCAGCCCTGAATACGCCAAAATACAAAAGCAATACGAGAAGCAGGCCCAACTGTTTGCTACCGCAAAACCCGGAACAGCCGAATACAAAAAACAAGAGGCCGAATTTAAAGCCCTTGCCGGAAAATTCAAGGATTATACCAATAGTTCGGTAGTGAAGGAGCAAGCCGAACTGGCCAGAAAAATATCGGAACAAATGCGCGGTTACTACCAGGGCCCTGAATTTAAAAAGATGCAGGACGAGATGCGGGCCTATGGCGACAGCATGCGCCACTACTATCAAAACCCGATGATGAAAGAGCAGCAGGAAGCCATGCGCAAAATGGGTGAAACGATGCGCGAGTACCAAAAAAATCCGGACATTATGCGTGAAAAAGAGGAAATGAAAAAGCTGGAAAAAGAAATGCGCGAATACCGCAACAGCCCCGATTACCGCAGAAAAATAGAAGCTGAGATTGAAAATACTAACCGCGATGTTAAGGAGCGTGTGCGTGCGGAAATTGCCGAAACCCGCGCAAGGGCTGAGCGCGCTTCGGGAGATACCGGCCGCATCCGCGAACGCCGTGTAATGCCATCGAGAGTTGTTGAGCGTTCAACTAAAGCCCGTTCAACCGATACTGGCCGTATTCGCGAACGCCGCGTTGCCCCTGCAAGGGCCGAACGCCCGACAAAAACCCGTGCTGCTGATACCAGTCGTGTTCGCGAACGTGCCACAAGGCCAACCAAACCGGCAACAGCCGCGATAATAGAAGCTAAAGTACTCCCTGCAACCGAAAGCGTAGCTGCCGTTGTTGAAAAACCAGGTAACGCGCCAGGCAAAGCTATTGAGGTTGCCCCCATAGTGAAACCCAGCACAGTAATTGTAAAAAGCCCTAAGCCTGTTGTTGAAGAAGTTAAAGCACCCGAACCTGCAAAAAGCAAACCGGGCAAATAATACCTTTTTAATTTAGCATCGATCAGTTAAATTGTGCCGGCTGCATTAATTGTGTAGCCGGCTTTTTGTCTGAATCAGAATTTACAGAATTTAAGGATTTTCAAAATTCTGTAAATTGTCTAATTCTGAAAATTCTGATTCAGATAATCTTGGCGTTGCCTACGGCCCGGGCTGTACGCTCATACTGCACGGGCCTTAGCCACAGGCCGGTATCCGCTCCCATCCATAACGCGGAAAAGTATTCTGGTCAGATCAGACTTACGAAGTTTTTTAACTTCTTAAGTCTAAAACATCACCCATCCCTGGCACCGTATCAATGAAGTCAACGAAATCAAAAAAATCAGCGGTTCAGACAAAATCAGCGGTCCACATTTAGTAATTTAGTCTCCGCTAAAAAAGGGAACTAATTTATGCTGCAACAGCTTAGCATCACCAATTACGCTTTAATTGATAACCTGCAGATCCGCTTCGGGGCGGGACTTAATATCCTCACCGGCGAAACCGGTGCGGGTAAATCCATCATTCTGGGCGCCCTGTCGCTGATATTAGGTCAGCGGGCGGAGAGCCGGTACTTTTTCAATCAACAGAAGAAGTGCGTGATCGAGGGTAACTTCACCATCGACGGCTTCCACCTGCGCTCGTTTTTTGAAGAGAACGATCTGGATTACGAAACCGAGACCGTATTGCGCCGCGAGATCAGCGCCGATGGTAAATCTCGTGCCTTTGTGAATGATACGCCGGTAAACCTGAATACGCTGAAAGCACTTGGCGAACAGCTGATCGAGATCCACTCGCAGCATGCCACACTGGAGATCAATAACCCGCTGTTCCAGCTTTTGGTAGTTGATGCAGCGGCAAAGCATGGCGAACTATTGGGCAATTATCAAACTAAATACAAAGCCTACAAAAAGCTGAACAGCCGGCTGAAGCAACTGACAGAGGAAAGCGATAAAGCCAAGGCTGATCTTGACTACTATCAATTTCAGTTTGATGAACTGGAAAAAGCAACGCTGGCCGATGAAGAGCAGGAGCAATTGGAACAGGAACTATATACGCTGAATAATGCCGACGAGATCAAGCGCAACCTGCTTGGCGCCCACTACCTGATGCAGGAGGGCGAAACATCGGCCCTGATCCAATTGCGCGAGGCTGGCCACCAGTTGTCGTCTACCGAAAAATTTAACCCGGCAATTGGCGAACTTTACCAACGCTTGAACAGTTCCATTATCGAACTAAAAGATATAGCTGCCGAAATAGAGGCCTTAGAACAACAAACACAAACCAACCCGGCCCGCGCCGATGAAGTGGGCGCACGTTTAAGCATTATCTACAACCTGCAAAAAAAGCACCGCGTAAGCACCAACGCCGAACTGCTGGCTATCCAGGCCGACCTGTCGGACAAAATTAACCAGGCTATATTTGGCGATGAGGCCATCGCACAGTTGCAAAAGCAGATAGCCACCGAAAAACAGGAACTGGAAAACATGGCCCTTGAACTATCGGCTAACCGCGCCAATGCCATCCCCGGTATCGAGCAGCAGGTATTGCAAACCCTGGCCGAAATGGGCATGGGTAACTCGGCCATGAAGATCGAGCTGAATCGCATTGACGGTTTAGGCGATAACGGTACCGACCAGGTACGCTTCCTGTTCAACGCTAACAAGGGCCACGCCCTGGCCGAAATGAGCAAGGTAGCATCCGGAGGTGAACTTTCACGGCTGATGCTGAGCATTAAGTCGCTGATTGCCCGTCATACCGCCCTGCCTACCATTATTTTTGATGAGATAGATACAGGCGTATCCGGCGAGGTGGCGCACAAGGTTGGCCAAATCATGGAGCAGTTGGCGCAAAACCTGCAGGTAATTACCATTACCCACCTGCCGCAAATTGCCAGCAAGGGCAAAAGCCATTACTTTGTTTATAAGGATGATGAAGCGGCCACCACCTACACCCGCATCCGCCGCCTGGAGCAAACCGAACGCATTACCGAAATAGCCAAAATGCTAAGCGGCGAAAAACCGGGGGAAAGCGCCTTGCAGAATGCTAAGGAGTTGCTGGGGGTGTAGTAAAAATATTGTTATTGCGAGGAGCAAGCGAAGGCCTGTGAAACGGAGCGACGCGGCAATCTCGTAGTTTGATAGGTATACTACGAGATTGCCGCGCTATCGCTCGCAATGACAATTTATGTTTTACGCCGTCAACCTCGCGCCTTCTCTTATTTCATCCTCAATCTGCTTGATCGCCTTCACCGTCTTCATAAACGAATCGGGTGTTACCGATAGCGAATCTATCCCCTCTTCTACCAAAAACTGGGCGAAATCCGGAAAATCAGACGGGCCCTGGCCACAGATACCTACTTTAATGCGCAGCTTTTTGGCGGTTTGTATCAGCGATGAGATCATAGTTTTTACCGCTTCGTTACGCTCGCTGTACAGATCGGCCACCAGCGATGAATCCCGGTCTAAGCCTAAAACCAACTGCGTTAAATCGTTAGAACCGATAGAGAAGCCATCAATATATTGCCCGAAGCGTTCGGCCAGTATCACGTTCGATGGGATCTCGGCCATCAGGTAAACTTCCAGGCCATCTTCGCCACGTTTCAGGCCGTATTGGGCCATCACGTCATAAACCTTTAATAACTCGGTTACTGTGCGGCAGAACGGGATCATCACCACCACATTCTTCAGGCCCATGGTTTCGCGCACCTTCTTAATCGCAATGCACTCTAAGCCGAAAGCCTCCTGGTAATTTTTAGAGTAGTAGCGTGAAGCGCCCCTCCAACCTATCATCGGGTTTTCTTCGGTAGGCTCAAAATGCTTGCCGCCCGGCATATTATAATACTCGTTGGTCTTAAAGTCCGAGAAACGTACGATCACCTTATGCGGATGCGAAGCCGCGGCGATCTTGGCGATGCCGTACGATAGCTTCTCCACAAAGAAATCGGCACCGCTGGCATAACCCTTAATGGTTTGGTTGATGAGCTGGGTCAATTCCGCGTCGCGCAATTCCTCGTGCTTCAGCAAGGCCATCGGGTGTATCTTGATATAGTTATTAATGATAAACTCCTCGCGCGCCAGGCCAACACCCTTATTAGGATAGTGCGCATACTGGAAAGCCATATCCGGCGACGCAATGTTCATCATCACATTGGTATCCACTTCGGGCAGGTCGCTCAGGTTATGCTCGTGTTTTTCGTACAAGATCTCACCCGCATAGATCAACCCGGTTTCGCCTTCAGCGCATGAAGCGGTGATCAGCTGACCGGTCTTTAATATTTCGGTCGCGTTATCGCAACCTACAATGGCTGGCACACCCAGTTCGCGGGCTACAATGGCGGCATGGCAGGTACGGCCACCTTTGTTGGTGATAATGGCCGCGGCCTTTTTCATTACGGGTTCCCAATCCGGGTCGGTCATATCGGTTACCATGATATCGCCCTTTTTAAAGTCGATATGGTGGATGCCTTCCTTATCCAGGCCATTCAGCAAATGCACCTTGCCTGATGCTATCTTATCGCCAACGGCAATACCTTTTAGCAGCAGGTGGTTGTGGCGCTGCGCATCGTGGATCTTAAATTCGGTAATGCTACCCACTACCTTGCGCGAGTGGATGGTTTCCGGGCGGGCCTGCACAATAAACAGCTCGTTGCTGCGACCGTCAAGCGCCCATTCCACATCCATGGGGCACCATTTATTTTTAAGTTTCGAGTAGTAATCTTCAATAGCGACGATCCACTGGCTTAGCTGGATGATCTGCTTGTTATTCAGGCAAAAACGGTTTTGTTCGTGCGTAAGCGTTTTTACAATCTCAACACGCTCCTCGCCTGCTGAACCATATACCATTTTCTGGTGCTTTTTGCCCAACTTTTTTTCGATGATGCTTTCAAAACCCTTATTCAGCATAGGTTTAAAAACAATAAACTCATCCGGACTAACCGCGCCCTGCACAACCATCTCGCCCAAGCCGTACGATGCATTGATGATCACCACATCTTTAAACCCACTTTCGGTATCCAGCGAAAAGGCCACACCTGATACGCCCATATCCGAACGCACCATCTTCTGCACACAAACAGAAAGACCGATCAGGAAGTGATCGTACCCAAAGTTTTGGCGGTAGCTAATAGCCCTGTCTGTAAACAAAGAGGCAAAGCAATTTTTAATGGAGGTAAGCAGTTCCGCTTCGCCGCTCACGTTAAGATAAGTATCCTGCTGACCGGCAAAGGAAGCGTCGGGCAGGTCCTCGGCAGTGGCTGATGAACGTACCGCTACGTCAACATTGTCCTGGGCGTATTGGGCGCAAAGCGCTTTATATGATTGTTCGATCTGCTGCTGCATCTCGGCCGGGAAGGTACCGTTTTGTATCAGTGTCCTAACTTCGGCACCGCAGGCGCTTAGTTGCTTCAGGTCGTCAATATCAGCGGCGTTAACAATAGCCCTGATCTGCTTATCTAACTGGTTATGATCGATGAAACGGTAGTAAGCGCTGGCTGTGATAATAAATCCATCGGGGATGCGGATACCCTGTGCGCTTAAGTGCTGTAGCATTTCGCCAAGTGAGGCGTTCTTGCCGCCAACCTTGTCAATGTCGTTGATAGAAGCTTCTACCAGTTTCATGGTATATTTTTCGGTGCTCATAGAGTTGATTGTTTTCATAATACAAAAGTAGATTGGGCCATTATATAAGAATTTGTAAAAATTCATTAAAAATGATACTATATTAACCATATTTGTATCACATAATAAAAATTAGGTTATTATGATATAAATGAAAGCGCATTTAAATACTTTTTTAAATAGTGATGACCGATCGTTCAGTATTAGATGGTCGGATTATTACCATGCGCTTAGCGAGTTGCACTATCATCGGGAACTGGAGATCGTTTACATAGCCGAGGGTGCCGGCACTTTACTAATCGGCGAACAGTTGGAAGAGGTGAGCAGCGGCATGCTGATCGTCATCGGCCCTGATGTGCCGCATATGTTTAAGTTCGAAACACATCGCTACTTTAACGAATTAATGAAGCAGGGCAAGATAGATCTGCCACTGAAGCTGCTCACCCTGCACGTAAACCCAGATATTTTAGGCGAACGCTTTTTATCCCTGCCCGAAAACGAGCTGATAGCTGGCTTATTGAAAGACGCTTCTAAGGGAATGATATTCCAGGGCGACGCGATAGCCCCCATACTGGATTTGATGGAAAAACTCGCCGGGGCTACTATCCACCAGCGCCTGTGGTTATTAATGCAATTACTGAACACCCTTGGCGAAAATCAGGATCGCCAATACATCACATCCGCGCCCGACCAATCGGCGTATAACGAAAGCGATGAGAACCGTCTCACCAAGGTATACCTTTACACGCTGAATAACTTCACCAAAACCATAGCGCTAAAGGATGTGGCCAAACTGGTTTATATGGTACCCAACGCCTTTTGCCGTTATTTCAAACAGCGCACGCATAAAAGCTACTTCACGTTTTTAATGGAGGTAAGAATAAGGCATGCCTGCAAACTGCTTAAAGAGCACGATTACAGCATTGTGGTGGTTTGTTACGAATCGGGGTTTAGCAACCTGTCTAACTTTAACCGGCATTTTAAGTTACTGGTAGGGAAAACGCCTTTGCAGTACAGGCAGTTTTTTAGGTAGCCCCCCTATAACAGTTTGTCATTTCGAACGAATAAGCGGAGCCATTGAGCGAGGGGGATGAGGAGAAATCTTATACGGATTGTTTGACATATACATATCGTATAAGATTTCTCACCCTTGCCCTGCCATTTCCAACGCTCAAAGGGTTCGAAATGACAAATTGTGTTTATTTTAAAAACCCCTCTCCTTCAGAGAGGGGTTGGGGAGAGGTATCAATACTTAGCCGGTGTACCCGCCTTAGCAACAGATTCCTTTAAAAATTTACGCAGGTTATCACAGGCTTCAGCCGCATCTGGTTTGCGCAGGTAAAGCATGTGCCCACTTTCGTAGCCTTCCCACTTCATGCGGTCTTTTAAACGACCGCTGGGGTCCATTTGCCACATGCTGTATTTAGCGTTGAAGTAATCGCAGGCGCCATCGAAATAACCAGACTGAACCAGCAGGTGCAGGTAAGGGTTTTCGGCCATAGCCTGGCGCAGGTTATAGCCGGTGCGGTTAACAGTATTATTCCACGGTTGTACCGGGCCGTAAACCAGGTATTCCAAATCGGTTTTGTATTTTAACTCGTCTTTCAGGTAAATGTGGATAGCCGGGGTGAACGAGTGGCTCCACGACTGCTGCTCGGGATTGTAGTCGGTACGCGTACCGCCGTTATCACGGTCGATACCTTTATAGCGCGAATCTAAACGACCAATGGTGTAACCCTTGCTGCGCAGCAACTCTTTCCAGAAAAAGCCGGCGCTGATGGCCAGGTTATTATCCAGCACCACGCTTTCCTTAATGCCGATGTATCGTGCCAGCTTAGCCGCTACCGATTTGCGTTCGGAGTTTGACAGCATGCCGCCTTTGGTCATTGCCGGGGTTAACTCATCAAGCGTGAACTTTTCTACCTCGGCCAGGTATTTAGGCAACGAACGGTTCTGATATTCAGCTGGCAGCGCTTTATGGTACCAGGCTGTAGCTGCTTCGTAAGGCGTATATAAAGCCGCGGCAGCCGGGCCGCTGCGTTCGATGCCCAGATCTGTTGGCGATACCAGGATCACGCCGTTCAGGTACATCCAGTGGCTATCCTGCAGTTCAAGCGCCAGGCCCGATGCACGGGTGGTACCATAACTTTCGCCGATCAGGAACTTAGGCGATGCCCACCTGTTTTTGCGCGATACAAAAGTACTGATCCAGGTAGCCAGGTAGCGGATATCCTCGTTCACGCCGAAGAATTGCGCTTTATTCACTTCGCTGTTAGCGGTGCGCGAATAGCCGGTATTCACCGGGTCGATGTACACAATATCGGCCACATCCAGTATCGAATTGCTGTTATCTTCCAAACCGTAAGGCTGGATGGGGTAACCCTCATCATCTATCTTCAACTTACGCGGACCGGTATAGCCCAGTTCCATCCACAGCGAACCAGTACCCGGGCCACCGTTAAACGATATCACCAGCGGGCGTGTGGCGCGCTGCTCGTCGGTTATATCGGTACGCTCGTAATAAGTATAAAATATACCGGCAATAGCGTGGCCATCCTCGTCCCACACCGGCTGGGTACCGGCTGCGGCGGTATAAGGCACCGCTTTACCTTTAATGGTAACCGTGTGTTTGGTGGTAATGGCCGAATCTAACAACAGGATGCGGCTTTTGCTGATTTGCAAGGGGTTTGATGTAGTTGTTGACGAACCGCCCGACGGAGCAGCCGTTGTAGCGCCGCCAGCGCCCTGCCGGCCGGCAAATCCGCCGCCGCCGGCACCTGTACCTTGTCCGCCGCCACCGCCTCCTGTGCCACGCTGGGCTTGGGCAGTTAACGAGATAGCGCAAATGGCCGTTAATAACAGTAAGTAAGTTTTTTTCATAATTGTGATAGCTTAAATAATTAAAAGCAGGCCTGCAGGCCCAAATGATAAATGCTAAGCTATGTATTACAAACGTTTAGTTTTATAATATTATTGATACAAAAGGGCGAGATACATTACCAAATTGTCATTGCGAGGAGCAACGGGCCGGCATGTGAAATGGGGCGACGCGGCAATCTCATAAGCAGGTCCTCGTTGCTTGTCCGATGAGATTGCCGCGCTATCGCTCGCAATGACAAGTTGCTTTAAGAACTATTTTGAAAAGCAATACCCCTGCCAGTGCTATTAACGTTTGCTCCCGTGCTTCATTACAACTCCTCGCCCCTGCCGCGCCAGCTATTCCTTCGCTGCGGGGTTTCCATTACGCCCGGGTTTATGTTGAACGGATGTGCAATTTATTGTAGAGACGCAATACTTTGCGTCTCCCTCATGATAGAGACACGAAGTATCGTGTCTCTACAGTTAAAAGGAGTACTAATCAAACAACCCCTTATCCCTGCCAATAAACGCGGGGCGGTGTAAATTCAACCCCAAGGCCTTATTCAACTCATCACTCACATAATCAGCCAACTCGGGCGAATATCGCTCATCGTGCTGGTGCATAAAAAACCAAACTGATTGCAGGCCTTGCCCCGACCAATCTTTAATACGCGCCACCCAATCATCCACACGTTTGTAGTCGGTTCTGTCCAGACTGTTACCCACAAAACGTATAAAGGCATGTGGTGTTGGCAATTGCATATGCACGCAATCCCTCCTGCCCGAAGCATCGGTTATTACCGCACCAATGCCTAACTCGTGCAAAGCACCGAACAATTCATCGCGCACAGCGGGGACAGCGAACCAATCCTTATGGCGCACTTCTACAAACACCGGTACATCTTTGGGCAAATGTTGTAAATAGGCTTTCAGTTCAGGAAAGCTTTTGGGCGTATAATTATCACCCAGTTGCAAAAACAGCGGACCTAATTTATCGCCAAAGGCCATAATCCCTTCGTAAAACTGGGTGGTAATATCTTCGGCGTTCTTCAGGCGGCGGATATGGCTGATGCTTTGCGAAAATTTGGGGCAAAACTTGAAGTTGGGGTTAGTATCGGCCTTTTCCTTCCACTTGGTGATCGTCTCCGGTCCGTAGGTTTGATAAAAGGTGGCGTTCAGCTCAATGCTATCGAAGTGTTTCACGTATTCATCCAAAAAATTAGCGTCCTTGGTTTTGGGCGGATAAATTTTACCTACCCACTCTTTACGGCCCCATTTGGCGCAGCCTACATAAACCTGTGTAGAGCCTTTGCCTTTAGCTTCGGCTAAGGTGGCGGTGGTTAATGCCGGATCAGCCGGCAGGGTAAAATCTATCAGGGGCAGTTGTTCGGGAGCTACGCGGCCAAATTCCATATCGTTTGGTTTTAGGGCGGAAATTTAGGGATTATTTTTTGTTGATGGGCATCAAGCATTATCCTTAATGCTTAAACTCACCCCGACTACGCTACGCTGGTCGGCCCTCTCTCCGCTGTGCGGAAAGAGGGCAAAAGTAGTACGGGATAATTCCTGTTCCCTCTTTTCGCGCAGCGAAGAGAGGGTGGTCGGGCGAAGCAACGACCGGGTGAGTTAAATAACCAGCATGCTATTCGACTAATATATTCACCATCCACTTCCGCCTATCGTTCCCGGTATCGTTTGCGTAGTTTTTTAGGCCAATAGCATATCAGCCTGCTTTATTTTTAGCGTTATTTGGCTACACAATAACCAATTATACCATCATGAAGAATATCCTGAAATGGCCGGCCATTGCCGCGTTATCTCTGTTGTTCCCTACATATTATGCCGCCGCCCAGCAAACTGCCGCGCACGATATGGATTATTACATAGCACACGCTCCATTCAAAATGCCGGCTGTTACCGAACCGAAGTTTGCCGGTAAGATCTTCAATATAAAAGATTACGGAGCCATTGGCGATGGGCAAACCCTCAATACCACGGCTATTGATAAAGCTATCACCGCCTGCAATGCTGCCGGAGGCGGTACTGTGCTGGTGCCGCCCGGCCTGTGGCTTACCGGCCCCATCGAGATGAAAAGCAACGTAAACCTGCATACCGAACGCGGCACGCTGGTTACCTTCACTACCGATCATACCCAATATCCTGTTATCGATGGCAAAACCAAAGTGCTGCTGTCGGGTAATAAACTGGAGAACGTGGCCATTACCGGCGAGGGCATCTTCGATGGTGGCGGCGATACCTGGCGGCCGCTAAAGAAAAGCAAGGCCTCGCCCACCCTCTGGGCCGATATGCTGAAGGCCGGAGGCGTGGTAAGTAAAGACGGCAGCATGCTTTGGCCCACCAAAGAAGGAATGAACGGCGAAGAATATCTGAAAACCCTGAAAGGCAAAACCAACCTTACCGAAAAGGATTACCTGCCCGCCCGCGATTTCCTGCGCCCGGCGCTGGCCTCTATCACCAATAGCAAAAATGTGCTGTTCGATGGGCCTACCTTTAAAAACTCGCCCCAGTTTGCGCTGAACCCCAAAGGCTGCACCAATATGATCATCCGCAACGTGACCATATTTAATGAGTATCATGCCCAAAACGGCGACGCAATAGACCTGTCGTCCTGCAAAAACGCGGTGGTATACCATTGCACTGTTCACGCCGGCGATGACGGCATCTGCATGAAATCGAGCGGTGGCAAAGGCGACGCACTGAACGATCCGGCCCTGAAGAACATTATTATTGCCGATTGCATTGTGTACCACGCCCACGGTGGCTTCGTGATCGGCAGTAATACCGATGGCGGCATGCAGAATGTTTATGTAACCAACTGCAACTTTGTGAATACCGATATCGGTATCCGTGTAAAAAGCAGCCGCGGCCGCGGCGGACCAGTACATGATATTTATGTCGATAACATCTACATGCACGATATCCTGAACGAAGCCGTGCTGTTCAGCACCTATTATGAGGATGAAAAACCGGGCGAACCCGGTCAGAAATTTGAGGTGAATGCTAAGACGCCGATATTTAAGGATTTTTACCTTAGCCATATTTACGGCAGCGGGGCCAAATCGGCCATATCTATAACCGGTTTGCCCGAAATGCCGGTGAGTAAGCTGCACTTCAGCGATATAGTGTTATCTGCTGATAAAGGTGTGGATATAACCGAAGCCAGCGACATCGACCTGAAGAATGTAAAGATCTTGTCGCCACAAAAAAACTTATTTACAGCTAACAACGCCTGGAATATCAGCCTGGATAACATTGGCTTTACCGATAAGGTGAGCACCTTTATTAATGTAAGCGGCGAGAAAAGCAAGGCCATCAATATTACTGGCAGCAATTTAAAAAGTGTGAAGGAAGCGGTGAAGGCCGGGGCGGGAAGTTCGATTGGTGTAGTGGCGGTGAAGTAACATCAACAACTTGTCATTGCGAGCGATAGCGAAGCAATCTCGTAGCACCCAGATCAAACTACGAGATTGCCGCGTCGCCCCAACACGCATTCCCTCGGCTGCTCCTCGCAATGACATTCTTATTACGCTAATCCTCCATTTTCGAATGCCGGCGCGTATCATTCATAAAGCAATACACAAACAGCGATATAGCGATACACACCGTTACATACCAGTAAAACCACTCCTGGTGATGGTGATTTTTAAACAGCAAGGCGATGTATTCGGCCGTGCCGCCAAACATGGAAACGGCTATGGCATACGGGAACCCTACGCCCAGCGCGCGGATATGCGCGGGGAAAAGCTCGGCTTTTACAATGGCGTTGATACTGGTATAGCCGCTCACTACCACCAGGGCTGCCATCAGCAAGGCGAAGGCGGTCCAGAAATCGTTGGTTTTGCCCAGGGCCAGCATAATGGGCATGGTAGTCAGCGTACCTAAAATACCGAAGCCTATTAATAAAGGCTTGCGGCCTATTTTATCCGAAAGCGCCCCGAATAGCGGCTGCGACAACATAAATACAAACAGCGTGAACGATGAGATGAGCGTTGCGGTATTTTTGCTAAAGCCCGATGTTACCACCAAAAACTTTTGCATATAAGTGGTATACGTATAAAAGGCCACTGTACCACCAAGCGTAAGGCCGATAACCGCCATCACCGCCCGTGGGTGCTTGCGCAGCGCGCTGATGGTACCCCGCTCCTGCTTCGGCTTGCTCATCTCTACCGATTCTTGCAAGTTCCGGCGCAGGTACATCACCGTAATAGCCAGAAATGCGCCGATACCGAAGGGGATGCGCCAGCCCCAATCCTGCAATTGCTGCTGGGTTAAAAACACGCGCTGCAATAGCACCAGGACACCCAACGCCAGCAACTGCCCCATAATTAAGGTAACGTACTGAAAGCTGGAATAAAAGCCACGATGCTTTTTATCGGCCATTTCACTAAGGTAGGTGGCGCTGGTGCCGTATTCGCCGCCAACGCTCAGGCCCTGGATAATGCGGGCTATCACCAATACTATAGGGGCGGCGATACCGATCTGCGCGTAGCCCGGCACAACGGTGATCATCAGCGAGCCCAAGCTCATCAGTAAAACCGATAGGGTTAAGGCAGCCTTGCGGCCCTTACGGTCGGCATAAGTACCCATCAGCCAGCCGCCTATCGGGCGCATCAGGAAGCCGATTGCGAACACGCCGGCAGTATTCAGCAATTGTACTACCTGGTTATCCGACGGAAAAAACGCGTCGGCAAAGTAGAGGGTAAAAGCCGAGTAGGCATACCAATCGTACCACTCCACCAAATTGCCCAGCGAACCGGCAATGATAGACCATATACGATGCTGTGGGGTTTGCTGACGGATCATACTCGGGACGGTTTATTTTGTGGTTGGGCTAAGATATTAATTTGATCGCACCGATTAAGAATTGATTTTATTGATTAAATATTTCTTGCCAACGCTAAATATTACAGCTATAAATTTGCAGGTGGTTTAGTGCCACCTTTGCGATAACGGCGGCAATAACTATCTTTACTCAATCACAAAAAACATAAAGCATGCAGTTTTTTTACTTTTTAGCGTCTTTTCTGCTCATCTTTCGCCTAAGAAAAGTACTGAAGTTCTCGCCGCAATATCCTAAATGGCGGCAGCAGCTCAGCTACTCGCCCTGGATAGTGATGGGGATCTTTATACTCACCCAAAGACTGCCCGATGATGTAACCGGTCTGCTGGGTAGCCTGATATTGCTGGGGATCTTATACTATATCAGTAAAGAACCCGACTTTAAATCTTTTGGGTTTTATGTGCAGGCGCATTACCCTTTGGTTGGCGTCGGTATCCTCACCAGCTTAACCGAACTGATTGCGCCCAATTTTTACGATAAGTACGATACTTACTTCATGTTCGCCATCCTGGCGGCCTTTGCCTGGATCTACGCCCGCTGGGTAAATTCAAAAAAGCAGCAGCAGGAACTGCAAATGGCTGCCATGCGCAATAACGAGCTGGACCGGCTGGTAGGCGAACGCACAGCCGAACTCACCAAACAAAAGAACGAACTACAGGAAACCGTAAAACTACTGCAAGCCACCCAGGCCCAACTGATCCAGCAGGAAAAGCTGGCATCGCTGGGTGAACTTACCGCCGGCATAGCCCACGAGATTCAAAACCCACTGAACTTTGTGAAGAACTTTAGCGAGGTGAGTATGGAGCTGATTGACGAGATGGAGGAAGAACTGAACAATGGCGACAAGGAAGAAGCCATTGCTATTGCCGGCGACCTGAAGCAGAACCTGGAGAAGATCATTCACCATGGCAATCGTGCCGACGGTATTGTGAAAGGTATGCTGCAGCATAGCCGCGCAAGCAGCGATGTAAAAGAAGACACCAATATCAACACCCTGGCGGATGAGTACCTGCGCCTGGCCTATCATGGCTTGCGGGCCAAGGATAAGTCGTTCAACGCCGACCTGGATACGCATTATGCCCCTGATCTGCCACTGATCAACATTGTACCACAGGATGTGGGCCGCGTGCTGCTTAACCTGTTCACCAATGCCTTTTATGCCATCCACAAAAAGAAGGCGGCGGCTGGCCCCGATTACAAGCCAACCGTATCCTTAACCACCAGCCAGGCCGATAACAATGTGATTGTTGTTGTAAAAGATAACGGCACCGGCATACCAGACGCTATTAAGGATAAAATTATGCAGCCCTTTTTCACTACCAAGCCAACCGGCGAGGGTACCGGACTGGGCCTGTCCTTAAGTTACGACATTATAGTTAAAGGCCACGGCGGCAAAATAAATATAGATAGTAAAGAGGGCGAGGGTTCTGAATTCACCATTCAACTCCCTTTAAAAGCCTGAGCATAACATAAACATATATATGAAAATTTTAGTTGTAGACGACGAAGCAGACGTACAACCCTTATTTTTGCAACGCTTTCGCAAGGAGATAAAAAACCACGAGATCGATTTCGACTTCGCGCTTTCGGGCGAGGAGGCGCTGGCCTATTTAGAAGAGAAGCATAGCGAAGTGGTGCTCATCCTGTCGGATATCAACATGCCGGGCATGAGCGGGATAGAACTACTATCGAAAATTCGGCACGATTACGATGCGCCGCCGCCCGTTGTGATGATGATCACCGCTTACGGCGATGAAGAAAACCACCGCCAGGCAATGGAAAAAGGGGCTAACGACTTTTTAACCAAGCCGCTTGATTTTGGCTTACTGAAGGAAAAACTGAAACACATTACTATCTAACCTAATGGCAAAAATATTAGTTGTTGATGACGAGGCCGACCTGGAACTGCTGGTGAAGCAGAAGTTTCGCCGCAAGATAAGGGAGAACGTATACGAGTTTGTTTTCGCGCAGAATGGCGAGGAGGCACTGCAAAAGGTTGCCGAACATCCCGACCTGGATATCATCCTGAGCGATATCAATATGCCGGTGATGGATGGCCTTACCCTGCTCAGTCGCCTGCCCGATGCCAACCCCATGCTGAAAGCAGTGGTAGTATCGGCCTATGGCGATATGCAAAACATCCGCACGGCCATGAACCGCGGCGCCTTTGATTTTGTATGCAAGCCTGTAGACTTTGACGACCTTGACCTAACCATGGAGAAAACCATACAGCATGTAAGGCAATTGCAGCAAACCATTAAAGCCATTAAGGAGAACGATATCCTTAAAATGTATGTAGATGAGAACGTGCTAAACTTTATGACACACAAAGAGTTTGAAAGCAGCCTTCTCAAAAACGAAATACTGGAAGCCACCGTTGTGTTTTTTGATGTGGTAGGCTTTACCGCCATAACCGAACAGGTGCCTGCTAACACTGTGGTAAACCTGCTGAACAGCCTGTTTGATAAGGTAGTGCAGGAGATCATCAAACAGGGCGGCGTTATAGATAAATTTATGGGCGATGCCGTAATGGCTGTGTTTAAAGGCGATTACCACCTCGATCGCGCTATCGACGCGGCGCTTGCCGTAAAACACAACCTGAGCGGCGTACCGGCCGAACAAATGGGCGATAAAATCTATAAACCAGAGATCTCGGTAGGTATAAACACTGGCGAAATGGTATCGGGCAATATCGGTTCGGCATCGTTAAAGCGCCTGGATTTTACCGTGATAGGCGATGTGGTAAATACCGCGCAAAGGCTGCAATCAGCCGCCAAGCCGGGACAGATCGTAATATCTGAAGAGGTATATCAAAAAGCCAAAGAATCGTTTAAATGCGAATTGATTGGCGAGGTGGTGCTGAAGAATAAGGTCAAGCCTGTGGTGATATACCAGGTGGTGGAGTAAGCCTAATAATCCTCTCATATAGCGATGGGTTTGAAACCCATCGCTATGGATTGACAAATGCCATTTTATACGCCCCCTAATCTCTAATCACTAATTAACTAATCTCTGCTCCTCCCCTTGCATATCTAAAACACTAAACGTATCTTTGCGCCACAATTAACAAAAATATTTAACGCTTTAATATTATTCAAGTAATGTATTTAAGTAAAGAAGCAAAGGCAGAGATCTTTGCAAAACACGGTGGCGTTGCTACCAACACTGGTTCAACCGAAGCACAAGTTGCTTTATTCACCACCCGCATCGCGCATTTAACCGGCCACCTGAAAAAAAACCGTAAGGATTTTTCAACCCAGTTATCGCTGCAAAAATTAGTAGGTAAACGCCGTGGTTTATTGGCTTACCTGTACAAAAAAGACATTGCAAGGTATCGTGCTATCATCAAAGCTTTAGAGCTAAGGGATATCATTAAATAAGCTTTCCAAGTTTTTCAAAAAAAAGCCGTTCGTTAGTCGAATGGCTTTTTTACTTTGTTTGAAACAATTTACACAACATAAAACCGGTGCGCCCCCGAAGATGAAAGGTGCACCACAACAACAAACAAATGAGTTTAAATGTAATTAAAAAGGTTATCGACCTGGGCGACGGACGCACCATCGAGATCGAGACCGGTAAACTGGCTAAACAAGCGCATGGCAGCGTAGTAGTAAAAATGGGCGACACCATGTTACTGGCTACCGTAGTATCATCGTTTGAAGCTAAAGAAGGCGTAGATTTCCTTCCGCTTTCTGTCGACTACCAGGAAAAATACGCCGCTACAGGCCGTATCCCCGGTGGTTTCTTACGCCGCGAGGCACGCTTATCAGACTATGAAGTATTAATTTCACGCCTGGTTGACCGCGCCCTGCGCCCTTTATTCCCTGAAGATTACCACGCTGATACCCAGGTGATGATCTCGTTGATCTCTGCTGATAAAAATATCATGCCTGATTGCCTTGCTGGTTTAGCAGCATCGGCAGCACTGGCTGTTTCTGATATCCCTTTCAACGGCCCTATCTCTGAAGTACGTGTAGCTAAGATCGACGGTCAGCTGGTGATCAACCCTACCCTGAGCGACCTTGAGCGCGCTACTTTAGAGTTTATCGTTGCCGGTTCGGAGTTTGACGTGAACATGGTTGAAGGTGAATGTAACGAGATACAGGAAAGCGAAATGGTGGAAGCCATTAAGTTTGCCCACGCCGCCATTAAGCACCATTGCTTAATTCAGCGTGAACTGACCGAAGAGACCGGCAAAACTGTAAAACGTGTTTACTGCCACGAGCACAGTAACGAAGACCTGAAGAAGGCCATCTACGCCGCTACTTACGATCAGGTTTATGCTGTTGCATCATCTGCATCGGGCAAAGACGAGCGTGCCGCTAAATTTAAAGAAGTGCGCGATACCTATATCGCTACTTTAGGCGAGATCGACGATATCACCAAATCATTAGCTAAAAAATACTACCACGATGTTGAGTATGATGCTATCCGTAACCTTGTGCTTGACGAAGGCAAACGTTTAGACGGCCGTACTACTACACAGATACGCCCTATCTGGAGCGAAGTTGGCTACCTGCCTGCTGCTCACGGTTCGGCTGTGTTTACCCGTGGCGAAACCCAATCGTTAACCACCGTTACCCTGGGTGCTAAAGATGATGAGCAAATGATAGACGGTGCCTTCATCAATGGCTACCAGAAATTCCTGCTGCACTATAACTTCCCTGGCTTTTCAACTGGTGAGGTTCGTCCTAACCGTGGTGCCGGCCGTCGCGAAATTGGCCACGGTAACCTGGCCATGCGTTCGTTAAAGCAAGTATTACCTGCCGACGACGAGAATCCATACACTATCCGTGTGGTATCTGATATCTTAGAATCTAATGGTTCATCATCAATGGCTACTGTTTGCGCTGGTACTTTAGCGCTGATGGATGCCGGTGTAAAACTGAAAGCGCCTGTATCAGGTATAGCCATGGGTTTGATCACCAACGAAATGGGCACCAAATACGCTATCCTTTCAGACATCCTTGGCGACGAGGACCACTTAGGTGATATGGACTTTAAAGTTACCGGTACCGAGAACGGTATCGTAGCCTGCCAAATGGACCTGAAGATCAACGGCCTATCGTACGAAGTTTTAGCCCAGGCCTTAGAACAAGCTAAAGCCGGCCGTTTACACATACTGGGCGAGATGAAGAAAACCATCGAAGCACCACGTGAAGACTACAAACCACACGCTCCGCGTATTATTACCCTTAAGATAGATAAAGAGTTCATCGGTGCTGTTATTGGCCCCGGTGGCAAGATCATCCAGGAGATGCAACGCGAAACCGGTGCTACCATCAACATTGAAGAGGTTGGTAACTTTGGTGTAGTGCAGGTATTTGCCGATAACAAAGCCGCTATCGACGCCGCTGTTGGCCGTATCAAAGCTATCGCCATGAAACCAGAGGTTGGCGAAATTTACGAAGGTAAAGTTCGTTCGATCATGCCTTTCGGTGCATTCATCGAGATCATGCCGGGTAAAGATGGTTTACTGCACATTTCAGAGATCGATCACAAACGCATTGAAACAATGGACGGCGTGTTCGAGATTGGCGAAATTGTTAAAGTAAAACTATTAGAAGTTGACAAGCAAGGTAAGCTGAAGCTTTCGCGCAAGGTATTATTGCCACGCCCGGAGAAGCCGGCACCATCTGCCAATTAATATAATTGCCAAAAAGTTAAAAAAGTCCCTATTTTCAGGGACTTTTTTGTTTTTATGAAAAAAAAGTGAAAAATTTAAAACAAAAACACTTTTTTTATATTCCCTTAATTAATGACGAGAACCGTATTTTTCTAATTAATTAAACGCGCGCTTACTTTGCCGATGACTTCTGCCAATACTGATGATCCTTTAGACTTCCTAACCCACAAGCAGGGAAGCCGTGGCGGCAGTGCGCAAACTGATTTGATACAGGCACTGTTGTACGAGATCATCCGTGTGAAAGAATTAATAAAATATTACGAAGATATCCCCAACGGTGCCGGGGCCTTAGGCGCCTCCATCCTCACCGAACTGGTTACCGAAGCCTATAATTCGCTGGTTAACTACGATACCGAACTGATACGTAAGTATTACGATTTGTTGCAGAATTGCGATTGATGGCGCAGCGCCAAATCTAACCACCACGTCATTTCGAGGTACGAAGCACTCTCTACGCTTTTAGGTTAGTGCTTTTTAGTTCAGTTAGTGCTTTATTATTGTTAGCCTGCTCATAGCCGCAGTAACCTATTACTTTTTCCGTGGTGTGTTTATTTTTTTAAAGCACTAAAGAAGGCTACGCCGTTTTCATGAGTGGCTTTAAAAAAACACCACGAAAAAAGTAACAGCCCCTCCGTGCGGCGATTGAGCTAGACTGACGTTCATTAATAGTACAAGCGAAACAACCATTGAAGGTAATGTCGCACGCGGTATCAATTATAGTAAACTGTTCCAAAAAGAAAGTAAGCGTTAATGCGCCACAACAGCCCCCTCACCCATCTTCACATGCTCCTTTATTCCTCTGCGGGCAATAAAATAAACAGAGCAGGCTAACAATCCTGCCCCGCACATTACGGCTGCCAGCGGAATAATATTCACCACATGAAACGAACTGATGCCCACTGTAGCCGCCGAGCCAATGCCCAGTTGCAGGGCACCCAATAAGGACGAAGCTGTTCCGGCGTTCTTCTCGAACGGGGCGATAGATAAGGCCGAAGCGTTAGGACTGATCAACCCGACGCAACACAATTGCAGAAATACCATTATAATGATCAGCGGCAGGGTTATCCAGCCGGTAATTGCCAGTATTAAAAACAGCGTTGCAAATATCAACTGACTTATAAATACCACCGGTACGATCTGCTCGCTGCGGAACCTGCGCAGAAACAGGGTATTGAACTGGCTAAACCCGATAAAGCCAACAGAAAGCCCGGCGAAGATCAACCCGAAGGCTTTGGCATCTAAATGATAGATCTTCATAAACACCACCGGTGCACCCGATACGTACGTAAATAGCCCGGCAAATGATAAGGCACCTGAGAAAGCGTAAGTATAAAACTGCGGCACCTTCAGCACTTCCCAAAAGCCGGTGATGATGGGCACCGGTTTAAGCGATATGCTTTTATCGGGCACGTAACTGTTAGGTAGCGTAAATACCACCGCCGCGAAGATCACTGCCGCTATAATAGCCAGTATCAGGAAGATCACCCGCCAGCTAAAAGCGTCTGTTACAAAGCCGCCGATGGTTGGGGCCAGCATCGGTGAAGCGCCTAATACCAGCATCAGCAGGGCAAATACCTTGGCGTTCTCGTTCAGGGGGAACAGATCGCGCACCATAGCTACTGAGGCCACACCGGCCGCGCAGCCGCCTACAGCCTGTATAAAGCGCAGGATGATCAGCATATCTATACTTTGCGATGCCAGGCACCCGAACGAAGCCAGGATATAAACCGATAAGCCAATGTAAAGCGGCTTTTTACGCCCGAACTTATCTAACAGCGGGCCATACAGCAACTGCCCGGCAGCCAAACCAATAAAATAGCTGGACAGTGACAGCCCCACCTGCTCTACAGTAGTATGCATGGTAGCAGCTATCTGCGCGAAGGAAGGCAGATACATATCTATACTGAACGGGCTCAACGCAGTAAGCGAGCCGAGGATAAGGACAAGGAAGAAGTAACGTTGCTTTGTCATAATTGCGATGATGCCGCAAAGATAGTTTTGTACCTGCTGAATACAGTCATCTGAAACACAATTTACATTATTAAGAAATTATTGAATTGATATTATATAAAAACTTACATTATAGTTTTAATACAAAAAACCCGACCTTGATTTCATAATAGCAACAAATCGGGTTAAAAGGCGACCTCCTCTTTCGCCGCTCGTGTTTATACTATATTAAAATAGGGTGTTTTCACGGGGTAAAATACGTGGTAGCACGGATACACCAGCCCCTTTTGTTATGCTACCTTTGAAACATCAATCTGCTACTATGGAGATCAAATTAAATATCATGGTTAAATTATTCATCGCCTTTTGCCTTGTTAGCTTGTTTTTGTTAGTACTGGCCAACTACGCCTGATACAATGAACAATTACACCGCTACCGCATAAACCAGTGGATGTAGCCGCAACTGCTGCAAACAAAACATGTTGCAGTTTTATCGGTCCACTCCAGGTTTAAAAAAGTGGTGGTTGGCGTATGCAATTGCTCGTGGCGGGTATAAAAGGTGTTGTTATCACAAAACTGGCACAACAGTCGTTTGCCGTCAATTTCATAACTTTTAGGTTCGTCGGCACTGAAAAAGCCCATAATTGTATTGCTTAAAATGAATGTTAAATTAATATTTTACGCTGCCGGGCAGCGTTTACAACAATAAGACTAAGGCTACAGCTAACTGTTACACTCCCAAAAGTTTTATTTAAGCTATAAAATCAAATAAAAAACCACTATAAACCACCTACAACACAAATGCATAATATTGATTTTATGTTAGTTACAGATTAAAGTGTTCAATAAGTCCAAAATGTGGATAAGTATTATACTTAACTAATCAGTAATTTCTTTTCAATATGTTAATATTGTGGGTGTTTAAAGCTGAATTTTCCAAAATCACTTATAAACAAAATACCAATAAATCGGTTAACACTTAAAAACTAAACAATTTATTCAATGGCAACAGCAGCATCAGGCGGCATTACCGCTTATTCAGTAAAAACCAAAACTAAAAATGTTCCAATGGTAGATCCTGTTATCGATGTAAAATCAGGCAGGTACATTGCAACCGGTACAGACGGACAAGGCAACAAAATGGCCGCTATATTAGGCAAAGCTACTGCCGAAGCGCATATCGCAGCAGGTAACGCTAAAAAAGGTTCAGGCTGGTAAGCAATAATCTTTTTACTTAATACTTTAAACCCGTTTATGGCGATGGCTGTAAGCGGGTTTATTGTTTTGTACAACTATGTCATTGCGAGCGATAGCGTGGACAACCGACCAACGGGAGCTCATTAATAACTTATAATAATCTCATAGGACATGCAACGAGGACCTTCCTATGAGATTGCTTCGTCGCTGTCGTTCCTTACAGCAATGACATGGAAACTGCCCACAAAAAAGGAACGCGCCTGTGCGGGCGCGTCCTCTCTCTCAAATTTAGGAATTAACTATTAGCAAAGACGCAGGCCTATTGCCTCTCTGCCCACAACACTCTTTATGCCTCTTTTTTTAAGCCCCTCTCCACTGGAGAGGGGTTTGGGGTGAGGCTTCTACTCCGCCGCGGCCCTGAACATCAGCGCTCCAACGGTTAAATTCGTACGGCTATCAATTAAAATGGCACGGCCATTCGCTTTGTTCTGCTGGTAAACATCAAAGGCCAGCGGATCGGCGGTTTTGATCACAATGCGGCCAATGTCGTTCAGTTTAAACTCTTCGTCATACAGTTTTTCCAGCGTGTTTATCTGCATTTTATACAGCACCTCGCTTATGCGGCAGCGCGTTACCTTGCTGTTGTGTTGTAGCAGGTAGGTTAATGTAGGGTCAAGCGGTTTAGTATCCATCCAGCACAGGTCGGCTTCTATCAGTTGCGATACGATAGGCGGCTGATTGCTCTTCACTAATATATCGCCTCTGCTGATATCTATCTCGTCCTTTAAATGCAGGGTAACCGACATACCGGCTACCGCTTCTTCCGGGCGTTTATCAAATAGCTCTATCCTGTCCAGCGTGGTCGTAAAGCCCGATGGCAATACGGTAACGCTATCGTTCAGTTTAAAACTGCCGCTAAGTACCTTACCGGCATAACCGCGGTAGTCGTGCAGTTCGTCAGTTTGAGGGCGTACCACCCATTGTACCGGCATGCGGGTAACATTGATTTCTTCGCCGGTATGAGTTTCTACGGTCTCCAGATGCTCCAACAGGTGGGTGCCTTTATACCAAAACATCCTGTCAGACGGATAGCAAACGTTATCACCCTTCAAGGCGCTAACCGGTATGTACTGCACATCTTTAAGGTTCAGTTTAACGGCTATTTTGGCGCGGTAGTCGGCAACGATCTGGTCAAATACTTCCTCGCTGTAATCCACCATATCCATCTTGTTAACGCAAACGATCACATGCGGGATTTCCAGCAGCGATACCAGGAACGAGTGGCGGATGGTTTGCTCGATAACACCTTTACGGGCATCTATCAAAATAATAGCCAGCCCGGCGTTAGATGCACCTGTAACCATGTTGCGGGTATACTGGATATGCCCCGGAGTATCGGCAATAATGAATTTGCGTTTCTCGGTCTGGAAGTATTTGTAGGCCACATCAATGGTAATCCCCTGCTCGCGCTCGGCTTTCAGACCGTCGGTAAGGATGGCCAGGTCGATGGTGCCATCATCATTCTTGCGGTTGCTGCGTTGCAGCGCTTCCAGCTGGTCATCAAGAATAGAATCCGTATCGTACAATAACCTGCCGATGAGGGTACTTTTTCCGTCATCCACACTACCGGCGGTTAAAAATTTAAGCATATTCATATTAAAAGTATCCCCCTTTCTTGCGGTCTTCCATGGCGGCTTCGCTCACTTTATCGTCCATACGTGCGCCGCGCTCGCTGATATTGCTGGCGCTTATCTCGGCTATAATATCATCTATCTCAAACGCGTACGATTCTACCGCCGCCGTGCAACTCATATCACCCACGGTGCGGAAGCGAACGTTCTTGCGTTGTACCACATCCTCGTCATCCATATTCAGGAAAGGTGATGCGGCCATCAGTTGCCCGTTACGGGTTATCACATCACGCTCATGCGCGAAGTAGATACTTGGCAGCGGGATATTTTCGCGGCGGATATAGTTCCACACATCCAGTTCGGTCCAATTACTGATGGGGAACACGCGTACGTTCTCGCCCTTATGTATCTTGCCATTATACAGGTCCCAAAGTTCAGGGCGCTGGCTTTTGGGGTTCCATTGGCCAAACTCATCGCGCACACTGAAAACGCGCTCTTTAGCACGGGCCTTTTCTTCATCGCGACGGGCACCACCTATACAGGCATCAAACTGATGCCTGGCAATGGTGTTTAGCAGGGTAACCGTTTGCAACTGGTTACGGCTGGCGTTTTTGCCTTTTTGCTCCACCACCCTGCCGGCATCAATATCATCCTGCACATGGCCGACGATCAGTTTCTCGCCAATGCGGGCTACCATCTCATCGCGGTAGCGGATGGTTTCCTCAAAGTTATGACCGGTATCTATGTGCACCAGCGGGAACGGGAACTTACCCGGTCGGAAAGCCTTCTCGGCCAGGCGCACCAGCGTAATAGAATCCTTACCACCCGAGAACAGCAACGCCGGCTTTTCAAACTGCCCGGCAACCTCCCGTAAAATATGGATAGCCTCGGCCTCCAACTCGTCTAAATAATCCGGTTTTGTCATTACTATTTTATCTCTTTTGCTCTCTAACCTTCATGTCATGCCGAACTTATTTCGGCACCCCATCAAACAGGTCATTCATACACATTTATTACTTTGCAAGTGAGATGCCGAAACAAGTTCGGCATGACACCTTAGTCTTTCTTTTTTTGGCGATGCCTGTGGCCCGGGCTATCCGTTCCAAGTCCTCGCTTTTCTTTCACTCATTCCCGCCCGCGCTCCGGGCTTTCCACTGCTATCCCTATCGCGGGGTTGCGGCTCTGCTTACCGCCTTACTCACCCCGACAACGCTTCGCTGGTCGGCCTCTCTTCGCTGCGCGGGTAGCCGGCAGGATTGCTTTTATCGATATAGCGATGGGTTTGAAACCCATCGCTACTGTTGTATCTCCCCTCTTTCCGCGCAGCGGAGAGAGGGTGGTCGGGCGAAGCCACGACCGGGTGAGTCTTCGCCACCAACCGGCTTTACAACGGCCTCAACTCCTTAGTCTCTTCATCGATAGTTGCATCCACGCTGTGCAACCCGCATTCCTTTTTCGATTGATCTTCCCACCACCATCTGCCCGCACGGAAATCCTCGCCGGGTTGTACCGCACGGGTACAGGGCGCGCAGCCAATACTGGGGAAGCCCCTGTCGTGCAGGGTATTGTAGGGCACATTATTATCGCGGATGTATTGCTTCACATCGCCCAGGTCCCAATCGTATACCGGGTGAAATTTCACCAGCTTGTTACCCTCGTCCCACTCCACATCCGCCATGTGCTGGCGGTTGGCCGATTGCTCTGCGCGGATACCGGTTATCCAGCACTGGTTGCCTGCAAGGGCACGCTTCAGTGGTTCTATCTTACGGATGTTGCAGCACTCCTTCCGGTTATCAACCGATTCGTAAAAACTATTCGGGCCCTTACGGCTTACCATCTGCTGCACTTTTTCCGCGTCAGGGAAATAAGCCTCTATCTGTTTGCCGTACATTTCCAGTGTGCGGTTCCATACATAATAAGTTTCGGGGAACAGGCGGCCGGTCTCCAGCGTAAATACCTTGATGGGGATATTATTGGCGAAGATCATGTGCGTGATCACCTGATCTTCCCAGCCAAAACTGGTGGAGAATACCACGCCACCGGGATAAGTATCGGCCAGATGCTGCAGGGCTTGCACGGGTGATAGCCCGGCTGTTTGTTGTTTGATATGTTCTACAAGGGCATTCATTAAATCACCTTCATTAAAAATAATACGATACTGCGCAGGCTGATGAGCATTACAATAATGCCCACCGCCACCATAATGGTTTTAACAGATATTTTGTTGGATACCCTAACCGCGATAGGCGCTGCCAACGCGCTGCCGATGATCAGCCCGGCCACGGCATCCCAACGGCTTTCATGACTGAGCATGGTAATGAACATAGTTGAGCTTACCATTGCGATAAAAAATCGCGACAGTTTAACTGTGCCCAGCGAAAAGCGAGGGTTACGACCGCCGGCAATTAAACTCGACAGCACGATAGATCCCCAGCCACCGCCGCCAACAGCATCAATAAAACCACCGCCAAAACCCAGCAGGGATATTTTCTTGATCTTATCGGCCGAGCGCTTCTTAGCCGATTTAAATGCTTTATTCAATATCACCCAGCCTAATATCAATGTATATACCGATACGACCGGTTTGGTGTAAGCACTATAATGTTCTAAAGATGATAACAGGAAAGCGCCGATCCCCGCACCGACCGCACCAGGTATCAACAACAACCAAAACAATTTCCAGTTGATATTATTCAGGCGGTAATGCATCCAGCCGGCAATCCCGTTGCTCATGATCTCGCTCAAGTGCACCGCCATACTGGCCGAAGCCGGCGGGATGCCCATGCTTAGCGAAAAACTGGTTGAAGTAACACCATACGACATGCCGATGGCCCCGTCTATCATGGCAAATAAAAACCCCGCACCTAAAAAATAATAGAATACCGGGTCGATATCGCGTATAAAAGCCTGGGCCGATGGATCTTTAAACCAAAGCGTAGTAACAATAATTAGTACCGACAGCACAATGGTACCCCATATCAGCCATTTAAAATTCTTTTTCTCTTCAACCGGTTTCTTTTGCTCAACCAGTACGGCGGTCAGCTTATTCAACTGGCGCACTTTTTCGCTGAAATCGCCATGCAGAGCGTTGCGTAGCTGGTTTACCTGGGTAAGAGTGGTATCTATTTCATCGGGGATGCCATCGTTCAAGACCTCCTTGATGCGCTTGGCCACTGTTGGCGATTTGCCGTTGGTGGAGATGGCTATCTTCAGATTGCCCTTTTGCACAATAGAACCCAAATAAAAATCGCACAGGTCAGGCTTATCGGCAATATTAACCAGCAACTTCCTGTCGCGGGCCGACTGGCGGATATAATCATTCAACTCGGGGTTGCCGGTAGCGGCTACCACCAGGTCGGCATTATCCAGATCGGTATCGGCAAAAGTTTTTTGCAGAATGGTAACCTGCTGATAAGCTGATGCCAAATGATGCACTTCAGGTACAAAACTGTTGGCAATAACCGTTACCCTTGCCTGCGGACTGTTACCAAGCAGGGCCGTCAGTTTTTCCAAACCGATATTGCCCGCGCCAATCAGCACCGTATGCAATTCGTTCAGCTTTAAAAACACCGGGAACAACTCGTTCTTGTCCGGCGCTTTCACTGCATCACCAGGTAACTCGTTATTCTTTGTCAGCAATGGCATAAAAATCTTTTATCGGCTGGAACTTCGGGTGCAGCGATACTACTTCGCCCAAAACAATCAGCGCCGGCGCTTTTATTTTATTTTCTTCAACTACCTCAACAATGGTATCAACCACGCCAATGGCAATTTGCTCATCGGCGGTAGATCCGCTTTGCACTATCGCTACGGGCAGTTTACCGCGGCCTTCGTTTTGATACAATTTAACTATTTCCTTCAGTTTATGCAATCCCATCAATACAACCACTGTAGCACGGCTGCGAGCCGCATCGTACAGGTCGTTAGACAGCATTCCGCTTGCTGTAGTACCGGTTACCACCCAAAAGCTTTCGGCCAAGCCACGGTGGGTTACCGGGATACCTTGCAAGCCGGGCACACCAATTGAGCTTGAAATGCCGGGGATTACCTGTGTAGGGATGCTATAAGCTGCCGCGTGATCCAGTTCTTCGTAACCACGGCCAAACACAAACGGATCGCCGCCTTTAAGGCGCACCACGTGCCCGTAGTTCAAAGCGTAATCAACCATTAACTTGTTAACCGCCTCCTGCGAATAGCTATGATCGCCGTTGCGTTTGCCTACATAAACCTTTACGGCGTTGGCCGGAGCAAACTGCAGCATCTCATCGTTCACCAATGCATCATACAAAACCACATCGGCGCTTTGCAGGGCGATGAGGCCTTTTATGGTGATCAGGTCGGTATCGCCCGGGCCTGCGCCTACCAAAGTAATGCGTGGTTCTTTTGTGTTTTGTGTTATCATGCCTGCACCGCTTCCTCTCTTTTTTCTTTTACCTGTGTTAAAAATAATTCCGCGTCGCGCAGGTAAGCAGCGGCAAACGCCTCTGTTGGTTCGTTTTTGTTGATCTGCAGTACCAGTTCATCAAAAGTTGTATTCAGCGACACTTCGCCAGTCTCCACATACTTCTCATCAAACGATTTGATGATGCCTGTCTGCGTACTGCTGTTCACACCCTTATCAAGCAATAAAGCTTTTGCCGAACTGATGAAAACGCTGTAACTATGATAAATGCTATCGGCCCAGCGCTGTTCGTTAAACGCGGCTTCGGCCCAGCCAAATTTCTCATCGCTTTCATATATCAGGGTGGCAACCAGGTCAATCATTACACCGGCGCACTCGCCCACGCCAATAGCGGTTTTAAAAGTTTCCTCGTGGCCCCAATCTACAAATTCCTCGTCAGTCAAATTGGTCAGATCGGCCAGTGGCTTCAGTAACTGGTAGAAATAATCCTTGCCATTACGGTCATAATAATCATGAAAAACCTCGCTCTCTACCGAATTAGCCTTATAGTCATTCAGCACCCAGCGCAGCACATTAGCAGCACGCTTCGCGGGAACTTTGATCACTTTATCAGCTGCACGGCCAATGCCATCGCCCACCGTACCACCACCCAGCAATACCTGCATTGATGGCAACACCCGGGTGCCTGCCTTTAGCGAACTACCGTGGAAGCCGATATGCGCCAGCCCGTGCTGACCGCAGCTATTCATACAGCCGCTTATTTTTATCTTGATATCGCGATTGTAAACAAAATCTTCATACTCGTTAAACACCACATCTTCCAGCACGCGCGCAAAGGTCATGCTGTTGCTGATACCCAGGTTGCAGGTATCTGTACCGGGGCAAGTGGTTACATCAGCCACACTGTCGAAACCCGGTTCGGCCAGGTTAACGGCCACTAAAGCTGCGTAAACGGCCGGCAGGGCTTCCTTGCGCACATATTTCAGTAACAGGCCCTGGTTAACGGTTACCCGCATTTCATCGGCTACCCATGGGCGTAAACCCTCCACCAGTTTGCGGGCTTCGGCGGTTTTGATATCGCCTACCGGCACTTTTACATATACCCCATAAAAACCGCTTTGCTTTTGTTCAAAAACATTGGTTGCCAACCATTGCTCATATTTCAAGCTAACCGGTGCTTGGGGGTAACTGGTATTTTCGGGAATAAAAGGCGTGGCGATAGTTGTCCTATCTATTGGGAAAGTTTTTACTTTATTGGCTACGCGCTCTAATGCTACCAGTCGCAGCAATTCATCCAAACCTAATTTGGCCACCACAAATTTCATGCGGGCCTTATTGCGGTTGTTGCGTTCGCCATAACGGTCGAACACGCGGATAACCGACTCGATAAACGGGATCAGTTCATCCTCAGGCAAAAATCCGTGTACAATGCTGGCAATAGCGGGTTGCGCGCCCAAACCACCGCCTAACAATACTTTAAAGCCGCGCTCCTCACCCCTCAATTTGGGAATAACACCTATATCATGAATGTAGGCGAAAGCAGTATCCGCATCGCTTGATGAAAAGGCGATCTTGAACTTGCGGCCCATTTCCTGGCAGATAGGGTTACGCAGAAAATATTGAAATGTAGCCTGCGCATAAGGCGAAACATCAAAGGGCTCCAGCGGATCGATACCGGCTGTTGGCGATGCGGTTACGTTACGCACAGTGTTACCGCAGGCTTCGCGCAGGGTAATATCATCCTGTTCCAGCTTGGCCCATAATTCGGGCGTACGGTCAAGGCTTACGTAGTGGATCTGTATGTCCTGGCGGGTAGTGAGGTGCAGGTTGCCGCTGCCATATTCGTCGGCTATATCGGCAATGCGCAATATTTGTTTAAAAGTAACCCTGCCAAAGGGCAGTTTAATGCGCACCATCTGCACACCGGGCTGGCGCTGGCCGTATATCCCGCGCGCCAAACGCAGGCTGCGGAATTTTTCTTCGTGTATGTTTCCCTCGCGAAAGGCACGAATTTTACGCTCCAGGTCAATAATGTCCTTTTCTACTATCGGGTTTTCCAGCTCGGTTCTGAAGCTTTGCATTTCTTATTTTCTTTTACCAATGATATAAAAAAGCCCCTGCGGCTTTTGGCTGTAGAGGCTGATATACAATATGTTGAATCAATCACTACCGCGTACTTCCGGCGTACATGCAGCACCAGATATGGTTAATATGGCAAGCCGGAATTACGTTCATGTTTCAAATATATATAAAGTCTACAGAAATAATAGAATTTATTTAAAATTTGTTACAATTGATTGCCTGAACCATGATTAAACAGATTTATAGGATAACAGGATCAGGTGTACAGATAAAATCTTGTCATCAGGTGAATCTGTTTAATCATGGTTCAGACTTTTCCGCATGCAGATACTTTCCTCAAGATCAATGTAAGGCCCGAATCCTGGGATATCTACGTAACCTGTTTTACGATATAAATGGTGCGCGTCGGAATTTTTCAGGCCGGTTTCCAGTACGGTATATGTGAAGCCCAGTTCACGTGCCCAGGCTTCCAGATCGCCAAGGATAAGCTTGCTGATGCCCCGGCCCCGCACATCCGGGTGAACGAACATTCGCTTTACCTCCACGGCCTCATTATCAAAAGGTTTGAAACAGCCGCAACCCACAGGCAGGCTATCAGCATAAGCAATTACCACGGTATCGTTATGTTCAATGATATTGTGCTGATCGTAGGTATCCATCAGGTCGGCGTACATCAGGCGCAGTTCGGCATCGAGCTGGGTTACTAAAGTGCGGAAGTGTGGATTGGCGCTGGTGGTGCGGAGGGTTTGGGCAGCATTCATTGGGCTAAGATAACTGAAGAACACCGCCATTTCAAGTATAATAGCTATTTGAAGAAAGGCTATTTTTCTGGTAAAGTTTCCTTATAATCTAACACAATAGGTTCTTTCCCTTTTTTATAAAGATATATTTTAAAGAACCCCGCGACTTAGCCATTGAATCCCCTACTTCAATTTTCGACGCCCATTGGGAAAGTGTAGAAAAAAGCCAGCCTGTTGAAAGTACCTCCATCTGTATGCTATGGTTTCGCTCATCGCAATAAATAGAATCAACTTTCCCATTAAATTGCTCAGCCAAATCATTTTTCATTATTATTTCCTTTCTGCTTGGCCCCAATAACGACCAAACGATCACCCCCAAAAGAAATAAATATATAACACCCCGAAACCAAAAGCCCAAAAGCCTGGTCGCTTTAGTATCGTCAAAAGGGCCAACCATTTTCACCGGATTACATCCTCCCCAAATGCTCCCACAAATGGATCACAAATACCCTATCCAACAGAAACAGCGAGGCGAACACCACGCTGGCAATGCCGTTGGTAGTCATAAAGGCGAAGTTTACCCGGCTCAGATCGTTTGGCTTAACCAGCAGGTGCTGATAGACCAGCATCGAACAAAAGAATACAATACCCACATAATACAATACCCCTACTGCTGTAAAAAACACCGGCAACATAATAAATATAGCCGACAGTACATGCAAAAAGGTAGACAGACGCAGGGCATTTATCTTACCCAGGTATGAGGGGATTGAGTGCAGGTTCTCGCTACGGTCGAAGTCTTCGTCCTGCAAAGCGTAGATGATATCAAAACCGCTCACCCAGCACAATACCGATAGCGAAAAGAATAAGGGCAGCAACTGGAACTCACCAGTTACCACCAAATACGCCCCGATAGGCGCCAGCGATAAGCCCAATCCCAAAACCAAATGGCAAAGCGCTGTAAACCTTTTGGTAGCGCTATATCCCAACACTACCAGCAAAGCCACCGGCGACAGGTAAAAGCACAGGGGGTTGATAAACCATGTAGTGGTGATAAATAACAAGCAGTTGATAATGGTAAACGTTAAACCCGCCTGCGGCGTAATACGGCCAGCCGGTATATCGCGTTGTTTGGTACGCGGGTTTTTAGCGTCTATATCCCTGTCCAGGTAGCGGTTAAACGCCATAGCCGAGTTACGGGCAAATACCATGCACAACACCATCAGCACCAGCAGTTGCCATTTAAAGGGGTGGCTGGTAGTAGTAACTGCCAAAAAGAAGCCGATAAAAGCAAACGGCATAGCGAATATGGTGTGCGAGAAAGTAACCAGGGATAGATATTTTTTCATTTGTAAACCGAAATGGTTTGCAAAGGTAGTAATGTTTCGGTTTATTTAAATCAATTGTCATTGCGAGCGATAGCGTGGCAATGACAATTGATTTAAATAAGCACTAACCTAAAAGCGTAGAAGTTGCTTCGTTCCGCGCAATAACGCGGGATTATAAAAACTACTCAAAACTCTTAAACTCCGGCACTACAAACCCCTGGTTAACGCCATCAATAAAATTCAAAACTTCATCCCTGCCCAACATATTTTCAGACGATGTAATGAAAATATCCGGCACTTCCTCAAAAGTAGTCAGCAGGGCCTTGCGGAACTTGGCGATGTTTTGATCGGTTTTGGTAGCCGATTGCTTATCAGCTTTGGTAAATATCAGCGCGAAGGGCAAACCCTTTTCACCCAGCACATTGCAAAACTCCAGGTCTATTTTTTGCGGCTCCAGGCGGCTGTCGATCAGCACCATTACGCATTGCAGGCTTTCGCGCTTGTTAAGGTAGTTGCGGATGAATTTATCCCAATCCTCCTTTTTACTTTTAGAGATACGGGCATAACCATACCCGGGCAGATCCACCAGGTACCAGTTATCGTTGATCAGAAAATGGTTGATCAATTGGGTTTTTCCCGGAGTTTGCGATGTTTTAGCCAAACCTTTTTTATTGGTCAGCATATTGATCAGCGATGACTTGCCTACGTTAGATCGGCCAATAAAGGCATACTCCGGCTTTACCGGCGGTGGCAGTTTGGATATCTGGGTGTTACTGCAAATAAAATCGGCTGATTTGATGATCATGGGGGCAAAGGTAGTGATTAAGATCAGAGATTAGTTAATCAGAGGTTGGAGATTAGTTTCCATCCGCTATGCGTACTAATCTCTGATTAACTAATCTCTAATCTCTGCCGCAGGCGTCAATACCTAATAATAATAGGCATACTACCCGATGGCCTTGGTGCCGGCTTTTCATCGCCTTTAACTGTCGATTTATTGAAGCGGTACTGGAATGTCAGCATAAAGTAGCGCTTTATAATTTGCGATTGGGTATCGGTAATGGTATTGGCGCCTACGTAACGGTAGTTGCTGATGTTTTGATTGAGGATATCATAGCAGGAGAGTTTGATCTCGCCATGATCCTTAGCCAAAAACTGGTGGGCCAGGTTAAGGTTAAGGAGGTTGCTGCTTTTTTGATAGCCCGGCGCCACCTGCGGGTTGAATTGATAGGTATAGTTTCCTTCCAGGTTAAATTTAGCCGGAAAGTACAGCATAAAATGCGCGCCGCCACTATGCGTCAGGTTGCTTTGGGCATTGTAGGCTACACCGGTGTAACGGGTATATACCTGCGATATGGAATAGTACGGATCGAACTGGACGATATCCTTATAATTAAGCGACACCCTTGGCGAGAAACTGGCCCGGTAGCTATTCTGAAAGCCGTCCTGGCGGTTGATCACAAAAAAATCGTGGTTTTGCGACAGGTTAACATTGGCGCTGATGCTGAGCTGAAGTTCCTTTGTTTTTTTTACCTGTTTAGATAAATACGCATAGGTACTCAAACCATAGCGCCCATCGCGGTTTATCGGCATGCTGGTTTCCACCAGCTGGCTATTGATGGTGCGCTGCCTGAAGATGCTATTCTCGTCGAAATTATAACTGCCGCTAAGGTTAAAACTCAGGCCCTTTTGATAATTGTAATTATTGTAGCTAACCGTGAACCTGTTACTGACAGCGGGTTTTAGATCAGGGTTACCTGTAACCGAACTCTGCGGACTGTATACGATGCTATATGGGATCATATCGCCAATGTTGGGGATATTGGCATTACGGCTATAGCCAATAGATATATGGTTTAAACGCAGGCTTACATTTGGCGTCAGGAAAAAGAATTGCTGTTTAATATCGTTATAGCCGCGCTGAAATATGTTAGTAACCTGCTGCCACTGTGTACTGAGGTGCCCTACAATACTGGTTTTCTGCGATATATTATAAGTAAAGCCGGGGTTGATGGTTTCTTTCCAGCTAATGCGGTTCAGATCACTGCTTAACATCAGTACAAAACTGTCGTATTCGCCGGTAATGGGGTTGTAATCGTAGGTAGATGCCTTATCCAGCGAGTTGTTATAATCAACGCCGCCGCTTACATCAATGTTCAGTTTCTTTTCTATCACCTGTTTGCGATAATTGGCCGATACGGTTCCGCTGCTGCTCTTACTCAGGTTATCGGCAAAGCGCTTCAGCAGGTACGATGGTAACGCACCCACATACGAGGTGAGGTTCTGGTTGTCGTAACTGTTGTTTTTATAGCCCGGGTTGATGTTCAGATTGTGATCAATTCCCCACGATGACCCCTTTTTATCAAGCTGATGATTATAGTTGAGCGATTGACTGAACGACGCGCTGCTGTTTGACGAATTACTGCTGTTGAGCGAGTTGTTGATAGGGTTTACAAAATTACTGTAGCTATTGCTGCCGTTGGCATTGCTCGATGATCCGCTGGCGATGGTGGCATTGGGCGTATACCGCAACTGCGTAGCGTCGTCCGGTTTCCAGGTAAGCGAACCGCTGATCAGGTGATTATCGCTCAGTGTCATCCTGTCGCTGGCCGAACCGGTGATTACGGTGGTATCCTTTAAAAACTGCTGTTGATTGGTGATGGTGTTATAGGCAGAGTTGGTATGCCGATACAGATATGATAGGTTTACCTTAAACTTCTTGCCATAATCGGTATTAATATTGATCCCGGTTGATGTAGCTGTTTGCCGGCCATTGCCGCCGCCAAAGTTAAAGCCAATTCCCGAGCGTGAAAAGGCGCCGCCATCGCGGTTGCCCCCACCATTGGTATACAGGTCGTTAAAATCGAACCCGGTACTGTTCAGGTTATTGGTATACCCCAGGGCGCTTACCTGCAGGGTATCTTTAAACATGTTGAACAAACCGCCGGTTTGGTAATGATCCTGCGTGCCAGCACCCGCATACATTTTACCGAAAAGACTTTTTTTCAGCGCTTTTTTAAATTTCAGGTTGATGATCTTGTTCACCTCATTGTCAGGGATCAGGTGGTTCGGATCATTTTCACGGTCATCATATACCTGCACTTTTGATATCAGATCTGCATCCAGATTTTTTGAAGCGATACGCAGATCGCTGGAGAAAAACTCCTTGCCGTCAACCAATATCTTGCTAACATCTTTGCCCATTACCGTTATTTTGCCGCTGTTGTCTACCTCCACACCCGGCAGTTTTTTCAACAGGTCTTCGGCAACGGCGTTGGGTTTGGTTTTAAAGGCGCCGGCGTCAAATTCAATGGTATCCTTGCGGATGGTAATGGGCATGCGCTCGGCGGTGATGGTTACCTCGTTCAATAGCTTCGGGGCCATTTCAATGGTGCCCATGTTCAGCGTTTGCCCTTTTATCAGCGTGAAGAATTTCACATACGGCCTAAAGCCAACAAAAGATATCACTGCCTTTAACGGCACTGCGCTGGGCAGATTACGGACATTAAACAAGCCATCCTTATCGGTTTGGGCGTAAGCTATCAGTGCTGCCGCGGTGGTATCTTTGGCGTGCAGAACGGCTACAGTAACTATTTCAACAGGTTTTTTATCGGCAGAATCAATGATCTTTCCCTTTATCTCGGCGCGGTTTTGTGCCATACCCATAAATGCCAATAATACCAGCAGGGCAGGCAGCAATAATTGTTTGTACATTAAGTAACTATAAGGTTAGTTTGTTTCCAAATATGTAGAAATACTTTTATATCTGGCAAGTCGGGGTGATATTATTTTGTAATATTTAGGTTATTAAATTTCTGATCGTAATAAAGCATCAGGCACCCACTTGCACCATTTACCCGCTTTTAGCATATTTACAGCATGAGCAAAAACCTTGTCCTTATTGTAGCATTTTTAGCGGTCTGCACTTTAGCCTGCGCGCAGCCCAAAGCACAAAACCTGTCATCGATAGATCCACGCCTCATCAACGGCTTCACAATGACCCCGATGAAACTAACCGCAGCCGAATTTAAAGGCAACGCGCCCACCGGTAACGACAACGCATCGAACACTAAAATGCTCATCGGCCTGCGTAAGTTGCAAACTTTACAGGTAAACGGCAGTAAGTCGAAATATTTTTTCCAGATCATCCCCTACTTCTCATTCAATTCCTGGCTGGCCGATACGGTGAAGCATAACCCCGACCTACAGGCCAAAGTGCTTAACCACGAACAGGGCCATTACGATATCCACCTGCTGATGGCTGCCGAATTAAAGACACAATTGAGCGAAACCTTTTTCGACAGCCGCGATTATGCCGCCGGGATATTGGGTATACGCGATCAGCTGTCGCGAGATGAGGCCCGCATCAATACCGTTTACCAAAAAGAAACCAATAACGGCCGCAATGCCGATGCCCAAAAGCAATGGGACAAAGTGATCAGCAGGGCATTGCAGGCTAAAAGCTGGGGGATGCTGGTGGCTTACATAAAAGGGAAAGTTTGATAAATAAAGCTGAATTATAGTAAACATTACATTTATATAACAACAATTCAAATCCGTCTGTTTAAATTTACATGTTTAAACACATAATTTAAAATGAGCGATTACAAGATACCCGCGCAAACCCGCATCGGGCATGTGCACCTGAAAGTGAGCGATCTGCAAAAGTCGTTAGATTTTTATTGCGGCCTGCTGGGTTTTGAACTGATGATGAAGTATGGCGATCAGGCCGCTTTTATATCGGCCGGCGGCTACCACCACCACATCGGTCTGAACACCTGGCAAAGTAAAGGCGCCCCTCCGGCCCCCGAATTTGCGCCGGGTCTTTATCATACCGCCATCCTGTTTCCCGGGCGTAAGGATCTGGCCGTTGCCCTTAAACGCCTGCTGGATGCCGGTTACCCGGTAACCGGAGCGTCGGACCATGGCGTATCTGAAGCGATATACCTTGATGACCCCGACCAAAACGGTGTTGAACTTTACTGGGACCGCCCGAAGGAGCAATGGCCGGTTGACGAAAACGGTAAGCTTACAATGTTTACCCGCCGGTTGGATGTGGAGGGGTTGCTGAAACTGGCAGAGTAAATGTCTTTTTAAATATTTGTCATTGCGCGGAGATTAGCTTTGGAATATGTGGAGGAGCGACATGGCAATCTCTTAGGTTGTAAACTTGCTATGAGATTGCCACGCTATCGCTCGCAATGACAACTTAGGGAAGCCATCAGGTGAAAACACGTATCCCAAAAACGTAAAATCACCCGGTGAATAATGTAATTATTAATCCAATTTTAACTTATAAATAGCATGGTGCTATTTATATTTGATTGATTATTAACCCACGATAGTTCACATTATCCCTAAACCCATTGCCATGTTTGAAAACAGATCAAACGGTGCCGGCTTCTCGGTGAAAGCCTGGCGCGGAGATGCTAAAACCTTGCTTGCCTTTAATTTTGCTAATGACACACCCGTAACCAACCTGGCCGGGTTCTCCATTTGCGTAAAGCCCGGCACTAAGCCCGATTATTACCTTTTAAATAACCTTACCCTGGCACCGGGTGCCCATGCCCTTGTAGCTAATGAACCGGCAAACTCAACCGCCAACGCCCCTATTCAAAAATTCAGGTGGTTGCATGTGCCCGGTCAGTTTCACCAGGACGAAGGTGTTTTTTACGGCAATTATACCTATACCATCACCCCGCGATATTTTGACGCGGCAGGACTGCTCAAAGCTATCGATACCACACTCAGCGTTTCGGTTGATATTGTTGTAGATCGTTTTTCCATAGATGAGGTTAAACTGGGCTTTACCCGCGGTTTTGTGCAATCGCAGGCGTTTACACGCCACTTTGGCAAGGATGCCGATTTTCGCCCCGTCGGCAAACAGTTATTATTTGATACTACCGTTAATGCCGGCACCAATGCTGCCGGGCAATCATACACTTTCCAGGACGAATACGAATGGTCGGGTTTTACAGCGCGCGAGCGGATATTTGAGGTGATCAATGAAGTTACTGCCGACCCAAGCCTGTCGGTAGATATTTTCGCTTACGACCTGAACGAGCCTGATGTTTGCGCAGCTTTCATTAAACTGGCTGCCCAGGGCCGCATCCGGATGATACTGGATAACGCAGCCCTGCATCACCCCGGTAAACCGGAGGATGATTTTACCGATCAGTTTAAAGCAGCAGCTACCGGCAACGCCGCTATTATGCGCGGCAAGTTTGGCCGTTACGCACATCATAAGGTGTTTATTGTTTATAAAAACGCGCCACATACTGCACCGCAGCCGGTTAAAGTACTTACCGGCTCTACCAATTTTTCGGTTACGGGTATGTATGTTAACTCAAACCATGTGCTGGTGTTTAACAATCCGCAAATAGCCGGGGCATATGCCGCTGTGTTTGCCGAAGCCTGGAAAGACAAGGTAAGCGTAAGCTTCAATCAATCGCCACTGGCCGAAATAGCTTCGGTATTTGAAACCGGCGATGCGGAACCACTGACCATCAGTTTTTCGCCGCATCCCGACGATATCGCCAAAAACGTGCTTGATGAAGTGGCCAACCGGGTAAATGCCGCTACCAGCAGCGTGCTCTTCGCCGTGATGGATATGGCAGGCGGCGGATCGGTATACCCGGCATTAACCCACCTGCACGAAAACCAGGATATCTTTAGCTATGGCATATCCGATGCCCCGGGCGCGGGTACCTACCTGTATAAACCGGGCAATAAAACCGGCGTGCTGGTAGGTGGCAAGCCCGGCACCACCATACTACCGCCACCCTTTAATAAGGAACGCTCCATATCCTTCGGGCACCAGGTGCACCATAAGTTTATCATCTGCGATTTTAATACCGACCATGCCGTAGTTTTCTGCGGCTCATCAAACCTGGCCGAGGGCGGCGAAAAAGCAAACGGCGACAACCTGATCCGCATTGCCAACCCTGATATTGCTACAGCGTTTGCTATTGAAGCCATTGGTCTGGTAGATCATTTTGACTTCCGCAACGCGCATGCCGCACCTAAAAAAGACACCGCTAAACCAGCTATTAAAGGCGAGGATAATACAACCGCATCAAAAAAGGCCGCCACGCACCCTGCAACACATACGCTAAATCTTTATAATAACGATAGCTGGGCCAAACGCTATTTCGACCCTAAGGACCTGCATTGTACGGATAGGGTTTTGTTTGGGTAAGCTATATCATCTGTCATTGAGGAGAGCGTAGCAACGCGGCAATCTCATAGGCAAGTCCCCGTTGCTTGTCGTCTGAGATTGCCGCGCTATCGCTCGCAATGACAATCTTGTTATTGACGGCTCACCACTTGTTAAAAAATTATTACCTTAGCCATGTGGAGAATTTTATTGTTTCGGCCCGAAAATACCGCCCCGCTACATTTGAAACCGTTGTAGGTCAGCAGCATATTACCAATACGCTGAAGAATGCAATTAAAAATAATCAGCTGGCGCAGGCATTTTTATTCTGCGGGCCGCGTGGGGTGGGTAAAACAACATGCGCGCGTATCCTGGCAAAAACCATTAACTGCGAGAATTTGCAGCCCAATGGCGAAGCCTGCGGCGAGTGCAATTCGTGCAAGTCGTTCCAGAACGGAAATTCTTTTAACATTCATGAGCTGGATGCAGCATCGAATAACTCTGTAGATGATATCCGTAACCTGATAGACCAGGTGCGCATACCGCCACAGGGTGCAAGATATAAGGTATATATCATCGATGAGGTGCACATGCTATCGCAGGCGGCTTTTAACGCCTTCCTGAAAACGCTGGAAGAACCCCCGCATTACGCCATCTTTATTCTGGCCACTACCGAGAAGCATAAGATATTGCCCACCATCCTGTCGCGTTGCCAGATCTTTGACTTTAACCGTATAAGGGTTGAAGATATGGCCAACCACCTGGCCGGGATCGCCGTAAAAGAGAGCATTAAATACGAGGACGATGGCCTGCACATTATTGCCCAAAAGGCAGATGGTGGTTTGCGCGATGCGCTCTCGATGTTCGATCAGATCGTTAGCTTTTCGGGCGGTAACGTTACTTACAGTTCGGTTATCGATAACCTGAACATCCTTGACTATGATTACTATTTCAGCATTACCGACAGCCTTTTAAAGGAAGATACGGCCAAGGTTTTATTACTGTTTGATGAGATATTGAGCAAGGGTTTCGACGGCGCGCACTTCATCAGCGGCCTTACCGCCCACCTGCGCAACCTGCTGGTTGGCAAGGATAGCGGTACGCTGAAACTACTGGAAGTGAGCGAGGGCATCCGTAATAAATACCTGCAGCAATCGCAGGCTACATCGGTATCATTCCTGTTATCGGCCATGGCCATTGCCAACCAATGCGACCTGAACTATCGCCTGAGCAAAAACCAGCGATTGCAAGTTGAACTGGCCTTGTTGAAGATATGCCACCTGCCATCGGCCTTTAGTTTAGCCGCGATGCCCGAGGGGCAATTAAAAAAAAAACCTGATACCTCAGCAATAGCGCCGGTTTCTGAACAAAAAACGCCTGTTTCGGCACCGCCAGCTGTCCCTGTTACACAGGTACAGCAAACTGCTGCACCAATATCGCAGCCTGTAAGTGCCTCAGTTTCTTCTATGCCTGCGGCACAAACACAGCAAGCGCTTGCAACTCCTCCACCGGTGGAGAAGCCTAAGGTTTTTGTGCCTAATTCGGGTTCATCGTCCATGTCTATCAAGATCCCATCATTCAGCGATATGGGTAAGCAGGTGGAAGAAGAGGCCGCTAATGATGACGACCCGTACCTGAAAGGCACCGATAAGGAAAGCTTTACCTACGATGAATTTTTGAAATGCTGGGCCGATTATACAGCTAAACTAAAAAAGGATAATAAACCTACACTGGTTACCATATTTTCGGGCGATGCACCTAAGCAGTTAGGCCCGGTTGATTACGAGATAGCCGTGAGCACCAAAGCGCAGGAAGCAGCATTCCGCGAGGAAAAGCCAAACCTACTGAACTATATGCGTACCACACTAAAAAACTTCGACCTGACGGTGATTACCCGGGTAGATGAACATATGGTGAGCAAGCGCCCGTATACAGCGGTAGAGAAGTTTCAGCACATGGCCGCCAAAAACCCGCAACTGATGGAGTTGCGGAAGAAGTTTAATTTGGATGTAGAATAATCAGTTTGCAGTGGGCAGTTTGCACAGGACTGCCCACTGCAAACTGCTACTACTTCAAATAATTCCCGTCATTTTTCGGATACCCCTCTTCATCAAGGTCATCACGATCATCTTCGGGAGTGCGTGATAACAACTCATCGGCAGGATCAACCTCAACAATGTCGCCATCATCAATGTGCATACCCAACTGGTCAACGTCGGTTTCTATCGATCGCTTGCTATCGTACTCGCCGTTCACATCGTAGGGGTTAGCCTCGTCGTAAGTCGAGCTGATATCGTCGCCGTTAGCCACCGTAGTATCGTACGGGTCTGGGTGATCGTAATCCGGGTCATCGCTTTTTACGTCAAACTCAAAACTGTTTTTATCGGGATCGTATTTCAGTTCGTCCTCGTCGGTAGTTTCGCCAAGGCTATCGCGCAGGGTGCGGTCCCTGTCGTTCTCTTCGTTATCAAATTCATCAAAATTATCCGGGTTCATGGCTGTATGGTTTTAGTATATAAAGATAAACCGTTCAGACCATAATTGGTTTGCGCGGGCTATTTTTTATGAGCACGAATTCCTTGCTTGTTGTTTACAATTTAACCGGATTGCACGAATCATTATTTTCAATTCGTGTAATTCGCCTAAATTCGAAAAAATCCGTGCCTGATTAAATCTATACCGCCTGTTTAGTGTACAACAGACACTTATGCATACCCAAATGATATGTAGGAATATGCTATTGAAGTATATCAGGCCAATGTTATTTAAAATTGTAATGCTGAACCAAGGCATTACAATACCTTACCAAAGGCTTTAATTTTATGTATAAATATACCATTAGGGCAATTATCATCTGCCTGTTTTTTTGCGGACAAATTTTTGCGCAGGGCCGCATCGTTCAATCGGTAAACAGTAACTGGAATTTTCATAAGGGCGATATCGCCGCCGGTGCTAAAACCGATTGGGAAAAGGTGTCTCTCCCCCACAGTTGGAACACCGCCGATGTTTACGACGATACCCCCGGCTATTACCGCGGCATCGGCTGGTATAAAAAAACGCTATATATCCCTGCCGCATGGAAAAATAAAAGCATCTACCTGTACTTTGAGGGTGCCAACCAGATAACCGAAGTTTTTGTGAACGGCAAACCGGCCGGTAAGCATATTGGGGGTTATACCGCGTTCAGTTTCTCCATTAACCAATACTTAAATTTAAGCGATAGTTTGAGTGCCAACGAGGTTACCGTTAAGGTTGATAACAGCCACAACGCCGATATCCCACCGCTGAGTGCCGACTTTACCTTTTATGGCGGCATCTATCGCGATGTATATTTAGTGGCCGCCAACCCGGTACATTTTGATATGGACGATCATGCGTCGGCAGGCATCCGCGTTAAAACGCCTGTGGTTGATAACGCAAAGGCGTCTGTTAGCATTGGTGGGAGCATCTGCAATACATCAGCCCAAAAACAAAACCTGAAAGTAGTTAGCGAAGTGATCGACGCGGAGGGCAAGATCATCAATAAAACCGAGCAAAAGCTTATTATAAACGCGTCGGGCAAGCAGGCATTCGATCAACAGCAAACTGTACCACAGCCGCATTTATGGTCGCCGGAAGATCCTTATTTGTATCATGTGGTTACCCGTATCACCGATGCCAAAACCGGCGAAACCTTAGACGAGCAAAGCAACCCGCTGGGCTTGCGCTGGTTTAGTTTTGATGCCGATAAAGGTTTTATGCTGAACGGCAAGCCGGTTAAACTGATGGGCGCCAACCGCCACCAGGATTATAAAGACATGGCCAATGCCCTGCCCAACGCCTTGCACGAACGTGATATGCACCTGCTAAAGGATATGGGCGCCAACTTTATCCGCATAGCCCATTATCCGCAGGATCCTGCCGTACTGGAAGCCTGCGACCGACTGGGCATACTGGCATCGGTAGAGATCCCTATTGTGAACAGCATTACCGAATCGGCAGGGTTCACGCAGAACTGTTTGAATATGCAGACCGAGATGATCCGCCAGAATTTTAACCACCCGGCGGTCATCATCTGGACCTATATGAACGAGGTGCTGTTGCGCCCGCAATTCCAGGGTGATCGGCAGAAAACCTATTTTGCCAACGTAGCCAAACTGGCTAAGAGCATCGATTCGCTGAGTCGTGCCGAAGACCCGGCACGTTATACCATGATCCCCTGCCATGGCGCTTATGCGCTTTATAACAGCGTTGGCTTAACCAGGATCCCGCAGATAGTAGGCTGGAATTTATATAACGGCTGGTACAGTGCGGGCCTTAACGGTTTTGAGGAGTTTATGGATAAGTTTCATAAAGAGAACCCCAAAACCCCATTCATTATTACCGAATACGGCGCTGATGCCGATTCCCGCAGCCACAGCATGAAGCCTGAGCGCTTTGATAAATCGATAGAATATGAAGTGATGTACCACGCCCATTACATCAAACAGATGATGCAGCGCCCTTTTGTGGCCGGCGCGGCGATATGGAATTTGGTCGATTTTAACTCGGAAGGCCGGGCTGAATCTACCCCACATGTCAACAGCAAGGGCATCACCACCGAAACCCGCGACCCTAAGGAGACTTACTTTTTATACCAGGCCAACCTGTTGACATCTCCATACATTAAAATAGGCGGTAACCAGTGGAAGCTGCGCTCGGGTATGAGTACCGATGGCGCTACCTGCACACAGCCGCTTACCGTTTTCAGCAATCAGCCATCGGTTACATTATGGCTTAACGGCAAAACCCTGGGCAGCGCGAATGTAGTAGATCATATGGCGGTATTTAACGTTCCATTTATAAATGGCATTAACAAGCTACGGGCTATCGGTACCGGGGTTAACACCAGCGATGACCAGGTTGTAGATTTCAAACTCCTCCCTACCCAACTGAACGATACCCGCATCCCCTTTACCGAACTGAACGTTAGCCTTGGTGATACCCGTTATTTTGTTGATGATAAACTGCAACAGGTTTGGCTGCCCGAACAAGCCTACACCAAAGGCGGATGGGGTTACGTTGGCGGCGAGCCATTGAAAAGCGGCGGTGGCCGTACCAGTATGGGATCGGACAAGGATATCTTCGGCACCGGTTATGACCCGGTTTACGAAACCCAGCGTTTGGGTATCGAAGCTTTTAAAGCCGACGTGCCTGATGGCAAATACGAAGTAACACTGCACTTTGCCGAGTTGCAGGCCAAATCAAATGGCGAGTTGCTGGTATACAATTTGGGGAACGATGCAAAGCAAACCGCTACGGTTAAATCGCGCGCGTTTGATGTTTCGGTGAACGGGCAGTCGTTTATTAACGCCCTGGGCAGCGCTAACTATCTTGAGCCGCAAATGGCCTATTCTACCAGCACGGTTGTGGTGGCAAAGGGCGGACAAGGCATCACCATTGGCTTTAAACCACTAAGCGGACAAACCATATTAAATGCTGCGCAAATAAAAAAAATATATTAAAACCATAGGGAAACTAACTTTTTTTCAGAATATTTGGGCACAGGCGCAAAACTTTACCATAATTATTAGCTAATTTTGTTGTATTAACTGCTCAAATGCTTTCCAAAAAAACCAAATATGCCATTAAGGCATTAGTAATACTGGGTAAACACCGGGACAAACCACCCTTGCAAATTTCGTGGATAGCTGAACAAGAGAAGATCCCCAAGAAGTTTTTAGAGCAGATACTGCTTGATTTACGTAACGCGGGATTTTTGTACAGCAAAAAAGGCGCGGGTGGCGGTTACAGCTTAAACAAAGACCCCAAGGATATTTACCTGGTAAACGTATTGCGCATTACCGATGGCCCTATTGCCATGGTACCCTGCGCCAGCTTAAATTTTTACCATCGCTGCGATGAATGCCACCAGGAAACCACCTGCGGTATCCGCGATGTGTTTATTGAAGTTCGCGACGCCACGCTGAAGATCCTCAGCGAAACCAGCATAGCAGATATTATCAACCGGGAGACGAATTTGATAGGGATCATTTAATGGTTGATTTCACCGATTGTTGGATAATATTAAATCGGTGAAATCATTCTAAAATCGGTGAAATCCCCAAAAAGCCTACAAATAACTCAACCACCACTGCGTATGTGCGCGCTTGTATTTACTATACCAGCGGCATGGAAAATACAGGATAATGATCGCGATGAGCCAAACCAGGTAAACACCACCAAGCCCATAACCAAACGACGCGGGTGGCTGCCCCGTCTTTGGGTCGAACTGGTTTAAATGATAGCCCGAACCCAAATACAGGCTGATAAACGTGATCAGCAGCAGGTACCAGTGGCACAGGTAGTAAAACATGGGCACGTTGCCATAAATAACCAATATATCCGTCAGCTTATTTTTAACGGTTTCGGTTTGCGAAAGAGCGATAAGAGCGGCACCGAGGGTCATACAGAGATATAGCAACGAGGGTGGGTATTTGCTTACGTTAAAAAACGAGATAATGCTTAAGCTGGCAGTTTTTTGCGACGACCACGGCGCCGGATCGCCATAAAAATTAAAGTACCGCAACACCACAAACAGCGCCAGCAAGCCCAGGCCCCAATTCAATAGCGTTTTCCGGCGTTTGGCTGCATCTGCATCTTTTTTATACAGGGTGCCAAAAACGTATCCCAGCAGCATCACTCCCGTCCATGGCAACAGGGCGTAAGCCATTATCATTATATGATCGCTGTCAATCACCCAAACATCGCCAAATCCACGGCCCGATAGCAGCAGCTTCCATAAGAAGGTGTTACCCACCGCACCTACGTTTACCAGGTACAGGATATCATGGCCGAAGAAGATCAGCGCGCCTATAATACAGATGACGGTAAGCGGCGCCCATACCAGCAGGCCCAGCAGTACCATGCTGCCGCCAATGGCCCATATCACCTGGAAAATGATGGTATGAAAAAACGGATCGCCGGTTTGGGCCAGGCGCACCACTAAAAATTCGATAGCCAGCAGCCAAAGCCCGCGTTTTATTAAAAAGGCGCTGAACTGGCTTTTGGTACGCCTTGTGCCGGCCAGGTAAGCCGATACTCCGCTCAGGAATACAAATATCGGGGCGCAAAAATGCGTGATCCACCGGGTGAAGAACAATAACGGCGTGGTAACGGCCAGGTCGGTAGGTTCGGGATGCCCGGCATGGAAAAAATCGCGGGTATGGTCAATAGCCATAATAAGCATGATCAGCCCGCGCAGGATATCTATCGATTCGATGCGGTGCTTTGCGGTTAGGGGTTGAGCGGTCATGACACGAAAGGTAAATAGCTAATTGTAAAAAGGTTAACTAATGTAAACAATACCGGCCGGATTATTTATGGTATTTTTTAATTATCTCTATTTTGTTGCAGGATTAAAAAAAGCAGGGATTTGCAGAGGCGCTATTATCCTATGTCATTATCCCTTAAAAGAACAAATTGTTACTTTTCAGATCAAATATTGAATAATAATTAACTCTAAACTATTTTTCGCCCATTGCGTTTTAGTACATTAGCATTCAATTATTCCTTTTAAATGGCTCCAATAAACCCCATCGATCATAACCAGGGTCTTAGTGAAAGCGAGGCGCGTTACCGCGCGCTGGTAACCGCTACATCAGATGTAGTTTATCGTATGAACCCCGATTGGAGCGTGATGCGACAGCTGGAAGGCGGCGATTTCCTTACCGATACGGGCAAACCCATAGCCGACTGGATGGCTAAATATATTCATCCGGTTGACCAGGAGCGCGTTAAGGCTGCCATTGCCGGGGCCATCCGTACCAAAAGCATGTTCCAGTTAGAGCACCGGGTGTTGACGGCCGACGGCGAATTGGGCTGGACATCATCTAAAGCGGTGCCTATTTTGGATGACAAGGGCGAAATAATTGAATGGTTTGGCGCGGCAAATAACATCAGCGACCGCAAGCAGATGGAAGAGGCCCTGCAGCAAGCCAAAGAAGAGGCTGAGCAGCAAAAACGCCTTTACGAAGCCGTAGCATCAAACACGCCCGACCTGGTGTATATTTTTGGCCTTGACTACAGTTTCACCTACGCCAACCCGGCCTTACTGAACATGTGGGGCAAAACCCGTGAAGAGGCCATTGGCAAACGATTATTGGAGAACGGCTACGAACCCTGGCATGCCGAAATGCACGAGCGCGAGATAGACCATATTGTGAACACAAAGGAAACCGTGCGTGGCGAGGTGGCCTTTCCGCACGCTACGCTGGGCCGCCGCGTTTATGATTATATACTCGTTCCCGTAATTAACGAGCAGGGCGAGGTAGAATCGATAGCCGGCACCACGCGCGATATCAGCGAGATCAAGGCCAACGAGCAGCGTAAGAACGACTTCATCAGCATGGTGAGCCACGAGTTAAAAACGCCGCTTACATCGGTGATCAGCTACGTACAGATCACCCAAAAGCGGGCAGCCGAAAACAATGACCAGGTATCGGCCGATATGCTGACCCGCGCCGGGAAGCAGCTTAATAAAATGACCAACATGATCAACGGGTTCCTCAACGTTTCGCGTTTAGAATCGGGCCATATCCAGATAGATCATAAACCATTTAACCTGGCGCTACTGGTGCAGGAAATAAAGGAAGAGGCCATGGCCACCATATATAGCCATAAGGTGCTGTTTTGGCCGATGGATGAGATATGGGTAAATGCCGACCGCGAAAAGATTGGCCAGGTTTTTAATAACCTGCTGAGCAACGCGGTGAAGTACTCATCCACCGGCTCGCAAATTAATATTGCCTGCATAGCAATGGGTAACGATGTGCAGGTGAGCGTAACCGACGAAGGCATGGGCATTAATCCACCCGACCTGCCCCGTCTTTTTGAGCGTTATTACCGCGTTAAGGAAGCCGAAATTAGCCATATAGCCGGCTTTGGCATTGGCCTGTACCTATGCGCCGAGATCATCAAACGCCACGGCGGCACCATCTGGGCCGAAAGCGAACCGGGAAAGGGCAGTACTTTTTATTTTAAATTGCCGGTGATGGAGAAGGCGTGAGATTTTCTTAAAAAAATATATTCAAGCCTATCCGGGCGTCCACGCCCGGATACCAAAGATTGTAAGCGTCCACGCTTACGTAACTGGCATCGTAAGCGTGGACGCTTACATGGAATTACATTGAGGCGTGGACGCCTCAATGGGCGGGATTTAAAACAGAACGTCATGCCGAACTTGTTTCGGCATCCCATTTGCATTGTTTAAGCTTTACTTGTCGCTTTTTTATAATGGGTTGCTGAAACAAGTTCAGCATGACATTTTTGATGTTATGTTTCAAGGCTACAGCGTTCACGGCTCGACCGATGAGATTGATATCATTCCATTATCCCCCCACCACAATCTCTTCCTCCACTCCTATCTCCTTTAAAAACCATTCATCGTGCGATACCACCAGCAGCGTGCCCCGGTATTGATTAATGGCATTGGTCAATATCTCTACATTTTGCATATCCAGGTTATTGGTCGGCTCATCCAATATCATCATATCGGGCGCCTGGTTGCCAATGGCCAGGCAGCACAGCATCAGCCGCATTTTTTCGCCGCCGCTTAGGGCATTGCAGGATTTATCCCAGTCATCGGCCGTAAACAGGAAGCGGTTAAGGCGGATCTTGATATCATGTTCCTGCAATGCGCCTGTGTTAAACTGCTGCGCCTGTCCGTAAACCGTAAGCAGCTGGTTAATAAGCGAATAATCCTGGTCGATATAAACCGATGTGAACGTGGCTTTATCAAGTTTCCCCGCAAGCGGTAACAGCTGTCCCAACACCAGCCTGATGAGACTGGTCTTCCCCGAACCATTAGGCCCTTTAATGGCCATCCGCGCGCCACTGGTTATTTTAAAGTCGATGCCATCGCGCCAAAGCAAATTATCGCCATAACCAATATTAACGCTATTTGCGTTCACCAACACCTTACCCCTATGCAAAGCCGAATTATCCAGGTCCATCTTCATTTTATCGGTACCGGGCAATTCGCGGCGCAGTTCACTTAGCTTTTGGGCAATATCGCCTACTTTTTCGGCATGTACGCCGCGCATTTGGGCGGTGCTGCGCTCGGCCTTGTTCCGCAATGTGTTCATCATGATGGTGGGCACACCGGCCTTTTCCTGTTTCTTTTTACCACGGGCGTCCAGTTTCTGCTGTCTTTCCATCGCCGCCCGCTCGGTATCCCGGGCTTTGCGCAGTTCCTTTTCGCGGTTACGTACATCGTTGTTCAGCGCTTCGGTGGCGATGGCTTTTTGGGCGGCATAAAAATCATAATTACCGCCATAAGTGGTTATGCCGCGCTTGCTGAGTTCAAAAACCGTATCAAGCAGGTTAAGCAAAGTCCTGTCATGGCTCACCACCAGCAGCGTATGATTGGTAGTTTGCAGGTATTGATAAAGCAATGCCCGGCCTGCCATGTCAAGGTGGTTGCTCGGCTCATCGAGCAGCACAATTTCAGGGCGGTGTATCCTGATACCCGCTAACATCACCTTAGTTTTTTGCCCGCCGCTAAGGCTACCCATTGCTTGCTGCAGGTCAACACCATCCAGTTGCCAATAGGCAAAAGCTTCGGTACAGCGCTCTTCAATGCCCCAATCATCATCAAGCAGGGCCATATTTTCGCTGCTTACTTCACCGGCCAAAATTTGGTGCAGGGCGGTCAGCTTGCCATCAATTTGCAAAGCCCGGGCCACGGTACAATTATTAAACTGACCTAAAATTTGCGGCACATACCAGGGCCGGGAGCTGGCTTTCACCAATCCCGAGGAAGGACTTAAGTTGCCGGCCAGCAGTTGTAACAGGGTTGATTTTCCGGCGCCGTTATTCCCTATCAGCGCGGCTTTGCAATGTTTATTTACAATAAGATCGATGCCGGTAAACAGGGCATCCTTGTTGGGGTGTATATAAGTAATATCCTGAAGAAGAAGCATAAATTCCTTTCGTTAAGCGGGTGAATAATAGCCACGCGGAGCATGTCGCCGGCTGTTTATTTGTCCTGAAGGGAATTAGCTGATCACATATAATGGAGCGGTGCTTTATTGAATTTTGCAGGGCAAAGATAGGAAAAAATGCGAAACCGGCGATCTTGCAGTTCCGGCAAATTTTTAGTATATTGTATAAAACTTCAAATCCCGATCAGTCGATTGTACGATATTTGCAAAGGCCCTTTTTTCGGAAAAATCTAAATCGCCAAATAATATTCCGCCAAAACAAGCTTCGGCAAACAGTAAAAAGCAACGTTCTTTGATCATACAAAGCACAAAAGCACACCAGCAATACCCAATCCACGTTTTTTATCTTAACAGTTCAATTACATGGATAAAAGGCATCACGAAAAAAAAGTTTAAAAACAGAATTTTGAAAAAATTTCCAAAGACAAGATTCTACACTATAGCAACGCCAAAGAGAAATCCCTCCCGATGACGGAAAACCGCAAAGGCCCCGCCATCAAAAATTAATGACAGCGCAGCGCCTAAAACGGCAAGCCGATACCAAAGTTCAGCTGCATAAAGTTGTAGCTTTCGCCATTGGTGATGAGGTAATTATTTTTGAATGCCCCGGCATGGAATAACTCGTTACCATGGCGCAGCAACACCCACTGATCGGCCCCGGTGAATTGCGGATCTTTAAATTTAAAGGCAGCATCCAGCCTGAACACAAAGAAGGTAAGATCAAAGCGCAAACCGGCACCCACGCCAATTGCTGCCCCTTTAAACAGGCTGTTTAAGCTAAACTGGCCGCCGGGACTTTCCACCTCGTTACGCAGGCGCCAAACGTTGCCAAAATCGGTAAAGGTAGCGCCCTTTAGTTTCGAACCGAAAAAGTTATCGGCTATCTTAAAACGGTACTCCAGGTTACCCTGTATCTTAATTTCGCCAAACTGGTCGAGGTATTTCAGGCGGTTGCGGGTAGTACTGTCGGGGTAAATGGAGCGGTTAAAATTACCGGGGCCCAAAGTGCGCGGTAGCCAGGCACGGTTATCATTGGCGCCGCCGGCATAAAAATTCTTCTCGAACACCAATTGCCTGCTGTTGCCGTAAGGCACACCGATGCCGGGATTGATGCGGAACACGATCTGTCGCTCGCCGCCTACATTTCGGTATACCCTAAAATCTACCTCGGCCTTGGTATACTGCGAAAAGGGTTGGCCAAAAATGGTATACGCGCCGGATGTATCGCGTTTGGTATTAAGCGCTTTTGTGAGCAAACCGAGCGTATTACCAGCCACATCAAGCGAACCACGGAAATATTCGAAGCTACCGATGGAGTTCAACAAGTCGGCATTTACCTGGTAGGTGTACTGGCTGCCGATAGTAAATACGGTACGGCCGATAAGGAACACATACGAGTAACGGTTGATCTTCAGCAACTCCTCACGTGCGGCCGAATCAATCTTACCGGTAGAATACTCGATACTGATGGGCGTTAACGTGTGCAGTTTATGGCCGGTCTCGGCAAAATCGTAAGTAAGGGAGTTAATAAAACTTTCGCGGGTAACCAGCCCCTTTTGATAAAACAAAGAGTAGTTGGTGGAGAAAGTAGTATGCGGCACCCCGTACTTACCCAAAATAGGCAAGTTAAACGGCGTGATAATACGCGGATAAGCCAGGCTGATACCCGTCCTGAAATCCTGGTTTTGGATGCCCGCCGCGCCCTGCCCGCTCGATTTATCAAACAGCACACTCCAGTTTATTTTAAACTGTAATATTTCGGCACGGCCAAACAGGTTACGGTTGGTAAAGGTATTACCCAGGTTATAGCCATATCGCCCGCCATTAAAGATAAACTCGGGCTCTATCCGGTCGCTCATCTTTTTCAGAGGGATCAGTTCTATCTTGGTATCCAGCCGGTTGGTACTATCGGGCAGCTTGGTATAAGTGGGATTGGGCACATTACGGAATACGTTCAACTCGGAAAGCCGGCTGGTAGTGAGGCCCTGCATATCGATATTGTAGATATCACCCTTTTTTTGGAACACATAGTAAGTAACCGCCTTTGGTTTAAAAAAGCGGGAAAAATCCACAAAGCGAAACTGCGAGTCAACCTGCAGGGTATCGGGCTTACCCGGGTAGCGGCTGTTGCTGTTTGATATGGTGATGAGGGTATTATTGATCCGGTAAACCGGGTGAAAGGCTTTCCCTTCCGGGTTCCTGATCTTCATGATCACATCAGCCACGCTATTGTTAAAAGTAGTATCGTAATCGTAGGTGATATACTGGCGATAAAAATCGTAATAACCGTTACGCTTCATCAGCTGGTATATCTCATCACGATCGTAGGCCAGGCTATCCTTATCGTAACGCTTGCCCGGTTGTATGTGCGAAAATTGCGTGCGGTTGTTACGATAAAGCCGCTCGATATTTTTATCAGCAATACTATCCTGAAACTTACGGATCCTGAACATTGGCCCTTCAGTGGCGGTAAAGATCAGCTGGGCTTTTTTCTTTTTAATAATGATGGAATCGATAACCTTAGCCTTCAGGTAGCCTTTGTTTTGCAGGAATTTTTCTATCTGCACCCGCGAGTATTCAACCAAACTGCTGTCGAGAATAGCGGGTGGTTCACCCACATCGTTCTTCCCGTTTTTGCTGAACATATAATACAGGTTCAGGTTTATCCAGTTGTTTGGCTGCTGTTGCTTATCAACATAGGTGAGCGCGGCTTCACTAAATTCTTTATCTACACCTTTTATTGTAATTTTGCGCACCAGCGATTCATTAGGTTTTAAGCGGCGCGTTAAACTGCATCCCGAAACCACGAAAACAAACAGGGCGATAAGTATGGTAAAGCTTTGATATTTTATACCGGTATATGCTTTCAAAATCTCAGATCAGTTTATTTAAATCTTTACAACATAAAAAGTTCCGCAATGTTCATGGTTTATTTGTGGCCGAGGGATTAAAATCTGTAACTGAATTTATCGCATCGGGGTACCCGGTACAAACTGTTTACCATACAGCAGCAATTGCCCCAAAAATGCTGAATTTATCGGCAAAAATAAAGTTCCAGGAAATTTCTTTAGACGAACTGGGTAAGATCAGCAACTTAACCACCCCGCAGGAAGTTATCGCCCTGATAAAAATACCCGAATTACCCGCATTACAAGCGTCTACATTAAAAAATAAATACGCGCTGGTGCTTGATGGCGTGCAGGACCCTGGTAATATGGGCACCATCATCCGCACAGCCGACTGGTTTGGTATCCGGCACATTATATGTTCGCAAGATTCGGTTGATGTATACAACCCTAAAGTTGTGCAGGCTACTATGGGTTCGCTGGCGCGGATGAATATTTATTATACCGATCTGCAAACTACCATCCTTCAATTAAAAATGCCGGTATACGGCGCCATGCTGAATGGTAAAAACATCTATTACACTGATTTTCATAACGAAGGATTGATCGTTATGGGGAACGAAGGCAACGGCATTCGCCCGGCTGTACAAAAGCTCATCAGCAATTCGGTTACCATCCCGGGTGATAATATGACCGAATCGTTAAACGTAGCCATTGCTACCGCGATATTTTGTTCAGAAATATTTCGGAAAGGTTTTTAAATAAAACTTGATAGGCAATAAAAATTAATTAACTTTGCACTCCTGAAAAATGGTCGGGTGGCCGAGTGGCTAGGCAGAGGTCTGCAAAACCTTGTACAGCGGTTCGAATCCGCTCTCGACCTCGAGGTTAACTTTATAAAGATATTACAATGGGCGTTACACGTTTAAAAAGAAAAGACAGAAGGAACAAAACTTTCTCACGTTTAGAAGTACAGTTCCTGAAATTAGCTACCAACATTGAATTAGGTAGCCGTTCTGCTGAATCAAAACACAGCCAGATCACTAAAAACAACATAGCTTTAGCTACAGCTGCTGCTGCTAACTAATTTTTAGTTGTAAAAATTATTGAAAGTCCTGTTGGTGATGCCAGCGGGACTTTTTTGTTTAAATCTCCCGTCATAGCGAGCGATAGCGTGGCTATCCCCGATATACAGAGACGATATACAAGCCGGGGGATAGCCACGTCGCTATGACGAGGTAACGATCAACGTATCACTTCAATAAAGCCTTATTTATCCACCCTATCAACGCTGGCCCTTCATAAATAAAGCCCGTATATAACTGTACCAGCGATGCACCGGCGTTCAGTTTATCTAAAGCATCCGCTGCCGAATGAATCCCACCCACCCCTATAATGGGGAACGAACCATTTGATTTTTTATGCAGATAGCTGATCACTTCGGTTGAACGGTTAGTTAATGGCCTGCCGCTCAAACCGCCGGTTTCACTTTTCAGCGTATCAGGTGAACCTAAATTATCTCTGCTAATTGTGGTGTTTGTGCCTATCACCCCGGCAATGCCGCTTTGCTGTACGATCTCTACAATATCATCCAACTGCTCGTTGGTGAGATCGGGAGCTATCTTTAACAGGATGGGGCGCGATACGCCGTTCTTGTTATTACGTTGTTGCAGTGTATTCAGGATGTTCAGCAACGGGCCTTTTTCCTGTAATTCGCGCAGACCGGGGGTATTGGGCGAACTCACGTTCACCACAAAGTAATCAACCACATCAAACAGCTTATCAAAGCAAATAATATAGTCGTTAACAGCGTCCTCGTTAGGGGTAACTTTGTTCTTACCGATATTACCCCCAATAATTACGCGTTGCTGTTTGGCAGCGGGACTGTTACGGTATTCGGCAATGCGTTCTACCATGGCATCAACCCCGCCATTGTTAAAACCCATGCGGTTGATCAGCGCTTCATCGGCGGGTAACCTAAACATACGTGGTTTGGGGTTACCCGGCTGAGCTAATGGTGTTACAGTACCAACTTCTATAAAACCAAAACCAAGGTTAGCCATCTCTTTTATCATCAGGCCATTTTTATCAAATCCGGCGGCAAGACCTACCGGGTTTTTGAACTTCAGGCCAAATACCTCGCGCTCCAATCGTTTATCTTCAACATCCCACACGGCACGGCTTAACGCGGCCCCGCCAGGTATGCGGTTGGCCAGGTGCAAACCGTCGGTTACAAAATAATGAACGTTCTCTGGGTCGAATTTAAAAAGGATGGGCTTGATCAGCGAATACATGCCGCGAATTTACCGCTTTGTGCGTTAACATATTAAGAATATTTATAATTTAGCGTTGTTAGTCCATGGACCATCGACCATAGTCCATGGGCTAAATAAACCTATAAAAACAAAAAAATGAACACTTCGCGCCGCTCTTTTATTACTACTGCTGCCATCGGTACATTGGCAAGTTTATCTATCCCCGAAATTGCCGCTGCCGCTTTTGCAGAAGGCAATGGTAAAAAAATCACGCTTAATAATAACGACGTGGTACTGTTTCAAGGCGATTCCATTACCGACTCAGGCCGCGATAAAAAGAGTACAGCTGCCAACAATGTGGCCTGTATGGGCAGCGGTTACGCGCTTGTAGCGGGTTCTACCCTATTGTTTAATAATCCCGATAAAAACCTGCAGATCTATAACAAAGGCATCAGCGGCAATAAAGTATTTCAACTGGCCGACCGCTGGGATGCCGATTGCCTTGACCTGAAACCTAACGTGCTGAGTATTTTTGTTGGTGTTAACGATTACTGGCATACGCTTACCGCTAAACCACCATACACCGGCACTATTGAAACCTATCGCACCGACTATAAAAAACTCATCGACCGTACCAAACAAGCCCTGCCCGATGTAAAACTGATCATCTGCGAGCCTTATGCCATCAATGGTGTAAAATCGGTAACCGATGCATGGTACCCTAAATTCCCTGAGTTCCAGGTGGCGGCGCGGGAGATAGCCGATCAATATGGTGCGGCATTCGTTCCGTTCCAATCGGCTGTTGATAAGGCTATGAAAAAGGCACCGGGGGCTTATTGGACAGGCGACGGTGTACACCCCAACATGGCGGGCATCACTCTTCTGGCCCATACCTGGCTGGAAGCGATCAAGTAATTAGGATAATACTGGCGTAACAGGCTTTGTTAAACATTGTTAAAAAACATGCTGCCTTTTTGCAACGGTGCAATATATCGGTTGTCTAATAGTTATATCTCCAAACCTGTCAACCTATGTATAAGCATCTGTTAACCAAAGCCCTTGTTATTGTTTTATTATTCGGCTCATCACGTTTATTCGCACAGCAATTTACCCTTTCGGGAAAGGTTACCGGGGGCGGTGATGCGTGGATATATCTCACCTATCAAAATACTGAAAAAAAGAGCGTTAGGGATAGCATGCGCCTACAGGCCGATGCTTTTGCTTTTAAAGGCGCCCTGGCCGAACCAAGCCGGGCCAGCCTGATGCTAAAAGCCGCGAAGAACAGCTTCGCCAGCATATACCTTGAACCAACAAACATGATCATTGATGCAACTATGGCAAATTTCAGCGCGCTAAAGCTCACCGGATCAAAAACACAGGACGAAAACATAGCCTTGCAGGCTCAACTTGACGAGGTGAATAAAGGATTCGAACCTGTATCGGCAAACCTTAACCGGATGAACAAGGAAGTAAAGCTGGCCAAAAGCACCAATAAGCCTGAGCATGTTATCGATTCGCTGGAAAAAGAATTAGTAGTTTATGAAAAGCAGCGTATACCTTTTGTTAAAAAATACGAGGATATCGCGCGGCAGTTTATTATCAGTCACCCTAATTCATACCTCAGTTCCATACAAATGAGCGTTTATGCCGTATCATGGCCGCTTGATTCGGTGCGTACGGTGTATAATAGCTTTAGCCAGGCCGTTAAAAGCACAACTTCTGGCCTGGCAATAAAAAGGGCGATTGATGAACGGGAAGTTAAAGCTGCCATGCCAGCCGTAAATTTCAGCAAAGCCGATTTGAATGGCAAAACCTTTAGCCTGGCTAATTTAAAAGGCAAATATGTGCTGCTTGATTTTTGGGGAAGCTGGTGCCTGCCCTGCCGCCAAAGTACGCCACATTTAAAAGAGCTATATGCTAAATATCATCAAGAGGGTTTAGAGGTGGTAGCCATTGCCTGCAACGATACCCCTTACGACTGGAAAAAGGCCATAAAAGTTGATGGTACTGCCCTGTGGCATAACGTGATGGATATACCGCGGGATGACACGGCTACACCCAAAGAAAAACACATTTCCGGGCAGTATAATGTACATGTTTTCCCTACCAAAATACTGATTGATAAAAACGGTATCATCATTGGCAGATACGATAGTGATAACGCAACCGCTTTGGATAAAAAACTGGCAGAGGTATTCCCCCCAGCCCCTTAAAAGCAGAGTTAGCGAGCAGGTGAAATGTGCAACCATTCAACCTAAACCTGATAGCAGTGGAAACCCCGCAATGCAGCGCAGCGAAATGAGGAGTTGGAACGGATAGCAGGAGCAAACATTGATAGCAGTACTGGCCCTGCTTTTCAAATAATAAACAAGCTATAGTAAGTTCCAAACACACTGTAGCCCGAACCTATACCTTTCGCCTTTAACCTTTTACCTTACGCCTCAAAAACCCTATCTTTGCGCCCGAAATGATAGCAATAAACGATCTGACGTTCGAGATAGGTGCAAGGGCATTATACGATGAGGCCAACTGGCATATTAAACCCGGTGAAAAAATTGGCCTGATAGGTGCTAACGGCACCGGCAAGACCACCCTTTTAAAGATAATTGTAGGCGATTATAAACCTACGTCGGGTACCATATCTATGGCTAAGGATTTGACCATGGGTTACCTTAACCAGGATCTGCTCTCCTACTCGTCTGATAAAAACATCGTTCACGTGGCTATGGAAGCTTTTGAGCGCCAGAACCAGTTGCACGATGAGATTGAAGCGTTGCTGAAAAAACTGGAGACCGACTACAGCGAGGACCTGCTGCACAAGCTAAGCGATAAACAGCATGAATTTGAACTGCTGGACGGTTATAACATCGAGTATAAAGCGCACGAGATATTGGCCGGTTTGGGTTTTAGCGAGGAAGATTGCCACCGCAAGCTAAGCACCTTTTCGGGTGGATGGCGTATGCGCGTAATGCTGGCCAAGATCCTGCTGCAAGCACCCGATATCCTGCTGCTGGATGAGCCTACCAACCACTTAGACCTCCCCTCGATCCAATGGCTGGAAGATTACCTGAAAGCTTTCACAGGCGCCATCGTTATCGTATCTCACGACAGGTGGTTTTTGGATAAGGTAATTAACCGCACGGTAGAATCGCGCAAAGGCAAGCTGACCGTTTACGCGGGCAACTACACTTTCTATTTGGAAGAGAAGGCCCTGCGTGCCGAAATTCAGCGCGGCGAGTTCAAAAACCAGCAATCAAAAATAAAGCAGGAAGAACGCCTGATCGAGCGTTTCCGCGCCAAGGCATCGAAAGCAAAAATGGCGCAGTCGCGCATCAAAATGCTGGATAAAATGGAGCGAGTGGAAGATGTGGACGATGATAACCCTGAAGTTAACTTCAGCTTTAAATTCAGCAAGCAATCGGGCCGCCACGTGGTAATGCTTGAACATATCACCAAAAAATACCCGGCTATTGATATTTTAGATGATGCCGAGGCCGTAATTGAAAAAGGCGATAAGATAGCCCTTATTGGTGCCAACGGTAAAGGTAAATCTACCCTGCTGCGCATTGTGGCCGGGGCCGATAAGGATTTTACTGGCAAGGCCATAGTGGGTCATAACGTTACGCAAACCTTCTTCGCGCAGCACCAGTTAGAATCGCTGCACCTTGAGAACCAGATCTTGCAGGAACTGCAGGCCTTCGCGCCCAAACATACCGATACCGAATTGCGTTCGATATTAGGTTCGTTCCTGTTCACCGGCGATGACGTTTTCAAAAAAATCAAAGTACTTTCGGGTGGCGAGAAATCGCGTGTGGCACTCGCCAAAGCTTTAACCGCCGATGCCAACTTCCTGGTACTGGATGAACCTACCAACCACCTGGATATGGCTTCGGTAAACATTCTGATACAAGCCCTGCAGCAATACGAGGGTACGGTAATTGTGGTATCGCACGACCGCCATTTCCTGGATAATGTAGCCAACAAGATTTGGTTCATTGAAGACCAAAAGATAAAAATATACCCGGGCACCTACCAGGAATACGAGGAATGGAACAGCAAACGCAAGTTAGAGCCCAAGGCCGCTATTCCGGCCGCTCAGCCTAAAAAGGAAGAGAAAAAGCCGGAGCCTGCCAAGCAGCAACCGAACGATAACAAGCATCAGCAGTTAAAAAAGCTTAACCAAGACCTGAGTAAAATGGAAGAGCAAATTGCAGTGCTGGAAAAAGAAGTAAAACAAGCGGAAGATCAACTGGCCGATCCGTCTGTGTTTAACGATGCAGCCAAATTAAAAGACACCAACGCACTGTACAAAGCTAAACAAGCCGAACTAAACACCCTGCAAAGCAAATGGGAAGCACTGGCCGAGCAGATAATGGAGTTGGAGGCGTAACCTCCCTACCATGTCATTGCGAGGAGCAGCGGGGCATGGTGAAGTGGAGCGACGTGGCAATCTCGTAGTTTGATTTGCTTAGTACGAGATTGCCACGCTATCGCTCGCAATGACATATTCCCACTACGGTTTCTTAGCCAGCGTATAAGTCGCCGTAAAATAGGTGGGCGATGTATCGTACAACAAGCCATGCGGTACGGCATCTGACGATGGTGCAGCAGGGTCGCTTGCGGATCGGCCTCCTACTATTACAGTTGTCTTCAGATCGATACCATTCACTTGCACGCGATAAGCGAAGGTTCCTTTATCATCAATTAAATGTTTAATGAACGATAGGGGCAGCACCATTTCGCAGGTGTAATTCTTCTGGTTATCTAAAAGGTGCGCGCCTTTAATACCCAGGTCGTTATAAACAGATATCGATCCATCTGGTATAGACTTTACACCGCTGATCTTGATCTCTTTCAGTTGATCATTGATCTTTCTATTCAAAAATTTAACATCGGCATCCTTAACCGGGCCCGAAGGTTTTAACAGGTAATCAACCTGCGAACTCATCCACGGCACCACCGGGTAATTCATGGCCACAGGCGTAAGCTCACTTTTTTTATCCACCGGGCTCACCGTTATAACAAATCCCCCGGTAATGATCTTTTGCGTCACCTCCGTTTCATTAGAACGGAAAATGAGATAAAGGTTATTATCATCATTTGAAATGGTATACCAGGCTTCCACCGCATGATTGTACGCCTGGAATTTATCGTTCCATTCGGTAGACTTACCATCTATTTTAATATCGGCAGGCGCGTAAACGCTGGTTTCCTGCTTATTTGGTAATTTTTGGCCAATGGCTGAGAAGGAATTGCTTAATAAAGCTACCGTTAAAAGAATGAGAGGGGTTTGCTTTGTCATTAGATAAATGTTGATGACCAATGTTAAGCATATTTTATTAAACTACGAAACAATCGTAGTTTAATAATTATCACGAAGATCAAAACTTACGAAGTTTTAAAAACTTCGTAAGTTTGGTTCGGATTAAAAGCGATGCTGTTATTGATGATGAATCGTTGCAAGACAACTCTCAATAACGTACTTTTGCCCCATTAGTAAGCACCCGTTTCATCTACACCCACATGAGCAAGATCTGGCAAAAAACAACCGACGTAAACGCACTGGTAGAAAACTTTACCGTTGGCCGCGACCGCGAGTTTGACCAGCAAATGGCCGCTTTTGATGTTTTGGGATCGTTAGCCCATACCCAAATGCTGCAAAGCATTGGCCTGATGAGCGCTGAAGACCTGGCCACCGTGCAACAGGAACTGAAAAGCATTTATGCCGATATTACTAAAAACGGCTTTGTGATAGAAGACGGCGTAGAGGATGTACACTCGCAGATTGAACTGCTACTTACCCGCCGCATTGGCGAAGCAGGCAAAAAGATACATAGCGGCCGCAGCCGCAACGACCAGGTACTGGTAGACCTGAAACTGTTCTTCCGCAGCGAATTGCAGCAGGTGGTGCAGGAAGTAAAAAGCCTGTTCGATTTGTTATTGAGCCTGAGCGAACAACATAAGGATGTGCTGCTGCCCGGCTATACCCACCTACAGGTAGCTATGCCTTCATCGTTCGGCTTGTGGTTTGGCGCTTATGCCGAAAGTTTGGCTGATGACCTGGAACTGGTTTTGGCCGCTTATAAGATCACCAATAAAAACCCATTGGGTTCGGCGGCGGGCTATGGCTCATCGTTCCCGCTTAACCGCACCATGACCACCCAATTACTGGGCTTCGCCGGTTTGAACCATAACGTAGTTTACGCGCAAATGGGTCGTGGCAAAACCGAACGCATCATCGCGCAGGCCTTATCGGCCGTGGCGGCTACTTTGGGCAGGATGGCTATGGACCAAACCCTGTACCTGAGCCAGAATTTCGCCTTTGTAAGCTATCCCGAAAACCTGACCACCGGCAGCAGCATTATGCCACATAAAAAAAACCCCGACGTTTGGGAGATCATGCGCGGCAAATGTAACCGACTGCAAGCCCTGCCTACCGATGTGGCCATGATGACCACCAACCTGCCATCCGGCTATCACCGCGAGATGCAATTGCTGAAAGAATTACTGTTCCCGGCCTTTGCCGAGCTGAAACAATGCCTGCACATGGCCAATTTCATGTTACAGCACATCACCGTAAAAACCGATATCCTGAACGATCCTAAATACGCATACCTGTTTAGTGTTGAAGTGGTGAATAAAATGGTGCTGGATGGCACCCCTTTCCGCGATGCTTATAAACAGGTGGGTTTGGATATTGAACAAGGCAATTTCAACCCCGAAAAAACCGTGAACCATACCCACGAGGGCAGCATCGGTAATTTACATAACGAGCAAATTGCTAATTCGATGGATGCACTTTTAGCACAATTTGAGTTCGAAAAAGTAGAACAAGCTGTAGCCGAGCTGACCAAATACTAATCGACACTTGCTGACAGGTGCTTTTTAAAGATATCTTAGGGATAGCATTAATATCCACGTAATCCTTATACATACCTGTCATGCAATCATTCAAACTGTTAAAATTGTTATCGCTCGTTCTGCTGGTAACAACGCTATCCTGCATCAAAAAAAGTAACGAGATCATTATCAAAGGGAATATCCAGGGCTTAAAGTCAAAATGGGTGTATCTGTATAATGTTTACCCGGTAACTAAAAAGCCCCCGCTCGATTCCGCAGCGGTCAATAATGGCACGTTTACCTTCCACTTTAAACCTGATACTATTTTTGAAACCAAGCTGGTGTATATCGTTCGCGATAAGAATGATCCCCGTTCCGGATTAGGGATCATTAACCCTGTAACTTCAAAAGATGGCAAACTGAATTTATACGGCGATTTTTTGATGGAGACCGGAACTATCGAATTAACCGGTGATCTGGAAAAAAGCCGGGGTATAACGCTTACCGGCGGGCCGCAAAATCAATTCCGGTTTCAAAACGTCGATCTGCCTTTTAATGATATCAGCAGCATCCCTGCAAAGCACCAGGCGCAGGTTAATAGTTTTGTGCAAAAGTTAAATGCCATGCCCAATGCGTACTGGTGCATGTTTGCCCTTAGCAATTTAAAGTTCCAGGTAAACAATGATGAACTGAGGAAAATATACAACACCTTCGACGAGCAAAGCCGCAACGGTTACAGCGGCCGTAAAATAAAAGAGTTTTTAGATACCCGCCCCGATGAAAAGGCTTTACGCCCCAACAACATGTTAACTACCGAGAACGGCAAGCACATCCCTATGATAGATACCACCAAAAAACTAAACATGGTAGTATTTTGGGCAAGCTGGTGCGGCCCTTGCCGGCAGGAAATCCCATCGCTGAAAAAGATAGCCGCCACAATTAAGGACGACCGTTTCAGGATGGTGAGCGTATCTATTGATGATGACAAAGACCGCTGGAAAAAAGCCATGGGCGAAGAGCAAATGCCCTGGCAGCAACTCTCTATCGATCAGGCCATCATGGAGCGTGTTAAAATGCAATATAACCTTAACTACATCCCGCAGATATTTTTTATTGACGGAAAACGCAACTTACTTACTAAATTAGGCGGCTTCGAAAAAGAGAACGAAGACAAGATCTTAGCCACTATTAACGGCTATTTGAAATAACGCTTATACATGAACGGACAAAACAGGAAAGACATATACCCCGGACTTGAAGTTGATATCATCCTTAAAAAAGACCAGCGCACCGGTGCCCTAACCCGTGGCTTTGTAAAGCGCCTGCTCACCAGCGCCGCTTATCACTCGCGTGGTATTAAAGTGCAACTGGAAGATGGGCAGGTTGGCCGCGTCGCGCATATTATTGATGAGGATGAGTTTTAATTTAGTTCATGGTTCATAATTGATGGTTCATCGTATTTTCATTTACAATAAGCTATCTTTAGCAACCATGAACTCATTTAAGAACCACCGCCACTTTTTTACAATGGATGCGCACTACAAGCTATACTTTTCGCTGGTGGTGGCAGCTGTGGTGTTCTTCTTTATCCGTACAGTGCTTTCTACAACCGGCGTGGTGTTGCTTACCTGGTCGTCGTTCGCGCTATCGGTTATTATTTTAGATTGGATCCTGATCTTCACCTGCCATCCCCGCGAGGTGAGGAAGGTGGCCAAGTTGGAAGATTCCAGCCGTACGCTCATATTTGTTTTTGTAATTGTGGCCTCGTTATTTAGCCTGGTATCCATACTTTTCCTGCTCAAAAGCGACAAAAACCTTTCTGAGGCCGAAATTACCGGGCATGTGGTGTTAAGTATGGTATCGGTAGTGGTATCATGGTGGCTGGTGCATACCATTTTTACTATGCGCTACGCCCACATGTATTACAGTACCGATCCCGATGGCGACGGCAAGAAACCTATTGGCGGCTTGCAATTCCCCAACGAAGACGAACCCGATTATCTCGACTTCGTGTACTTCTCCTTTGTATTGGGCACCACCTTCCAGGTATCGGATGTAGAGATAGCCGCCCGCCCTATCCGCCGGCTGGCTTTAGTGCATGGATTGATCGCTTTTGCTTTCAACACGGCCATACTGGCCTTGAGCATCAACGTGGTATCGGGCCTGGTATCACGTTAGTTATAACACTAACTTATAGGTTATCACATCTATTGTAACATATAAGTTATACAATATTTCTATGCAGTATAGTCCCTACATTTAAATCCTCAAATTGTTTTTAATTATATGAAAAAAGTTTTATTACCTGTCTTATTGACAACATTGGCGGTAGCTGCCTTTGCTCAGCAAAGAGATACCACCGGTGGTGGTCGCCGTGGCGCGGCTTTACCGGGAGGCTTCCCGGGCGCCGGTGGCGGTGCGACAGCGGCCAGAGCCGTACCACGTCCGTACAAAAGTGTAATTACCGATAAGGCGGTTACACGCGATGGTTTATTTAAAACCCACAAGGTTGACGATCATTACTATTTTGAAATTGCCGACAGCATCCTTAACCGCGAAATACTGGTGGTTAACCGCGTGGCCAAATCGGGCGCAGATGTGCGCGTGGCCGATGGTTACGCTGGCGATATCATTGGTAACACCGTAATCACCTTTGAAAAAGGCCCTGCCAACCGCATCTTCATGCGTAAAATATCATACAGCACCTACAGCCCTGACAGCACCAAATCAATGTACGCGGTGGTTCAGCGCTCAAACGTGCAGGCTATCGCTGCCGCCTTCAACATTGCGGCCTACGCGCCCGATAACAAAGGTAGCGTAGTAGATATGACCGATTATATCAATAGCGATAACGATATCTTCTACTTTAGCTCTGCCGCTGCCAAATCACGCTTCCGTTTAGGCAACCAACTGTCTGATCGTAGCTATATCGAAAGCGTACGCAGCTTTAAAACCAATGTAGAGATCAGCACTGTTAAAACCTATACCTTAGGCGCGGCAGCTTCTCCGTTTGGCGCACGTGGCGGCGCCCCTACCCCTACTCCGGGTGGCGGCAGCACGGGTTCGGTTACTGTTGAGTTAAACACTTCGATGGTGATCCTGCCTAAAAAGCCAATGGAAGCCCGTTTCTTTGATGCACGTGTTGGTTTCTTCGCTCATGGCTATACCGATTTCGATGCTAATCCACAGGGTATCAAAAACATCCAGATGATTGCCCGCTGGAGGCTTGAAGTAAAACCGGAGGACATGGAGAAATACAAAAAAGGTATCCTGGTTGAACCTAAAAAACAAATTGTATACTACATTGACCCTGCCACACCTAAAAAATGGCAGCCATACCTGATAGCAGGCGTTAACGACTGGCAAAAAGCTTTTGAAGCTGCCGGTTTCAAAAACGCTATCGTAGCTAAAATTGCCCCTACCGCTAAGGAAGATTCTACCTGGAGCCTGGACGATGCCAGCCACTCGGTATTGGTTTACAAACCATCAGAAACTGAGAATGCCAGCGGCCCGCACATCTCCGACCCGCGCAGCGGCGAGATACTGGAAACACACATCAACTGGTTCCACAACGTAATGAAACTGGTGCACGATTGGTACATGATCCAAACCGCGGCAGTTGACCCACGTGCCCGTAAAATGCAATTCAGCGATGAGTTGATGGGCGACCTGATCCGCTTTGTATCATCGCACGAAGTTGGCCACACACTTGGTTTACGCCACAACTATGGCTCAAGCTCGGCTACGCCGGTTGAAAAACTGCGCGACAAAGCCTGGGTTGAAGCCAACGGCCACACCGCCTCGATTATGGACTATGCCCGCTTTAACTACGTGGCACAGCCCGAAGATAACATCACTAAAGCCGGTTTATATCCACGCATTGGTGACTACGATAAATGGGCCATTAACTGGGGTTACCGTGTATTGCCCGGCGTAAAATCTCCAGAGGCTGAAGTACCGGTATTAAACAAAATGACCATCGAGGCGTTGAAAAACCGCCGCAACTGGTTCGGTACCGAAACTAACCCTGACGACCCGCACTCACAAAACGAGGACTTGGGCGACAACGCTATGAAAGCCAGCGATTATGGTATCAAGAACCTGCAACGCATATTGGTTAAATTGCCTGAGTGGACCAAAGAGCCTAACGAGGATTACGATAACCTGAACAATATGTACGGTCAGTTGACCACTCAGTTTGGCAGGTACATGGGCCACGTGGCTAAAAACATCGGTGGGATCTACGAGAACCCTAAATCGGTTGAAGAGGCTGGTTTTGTTTATGAACTGACCCCGGCCGCTACGCAGAAGGAAGCGATGGACTTTTTAGACCGTCAGCTGTTCACTACCCCAATGTGGTTGGTTAATAACGATATCCTTAACCAAACCGGTGGTAACGGCGTAACCGTGATCTACCGTTTACAGGATGCCGTGCTTAACCGCATTGTGACCGAGCACCAAATGAATAAATTGCTGATTGCCGAATCGAAGGATAAAAACACCTACAAGATCACCGATTTCTTCGGGGATATGCAGAACATTATCTTCCGCGAATTGAAGACTAATGCGGCTATCGATATCTATCGCCGTAACCTGCAAAAACTGTATGTAGATAAGCTGATAGACATTGTAGCCCCGGCACCTGAGCCTGCGGCAGCAGCTACGGCTATCCCGGCCGGCGGTGGCCGTCGTGGTGGCGGTGGTGGTCGCGAACTGGAGCAAACCGATGTTGTTTCGGTAGCTAAAGCCCAGTTACGCCTCATCAACAGCCAGATCACTTCCGCTCTGCCTGGCACAAGCGACAGTATGAGCAAATATCACCTGCAAGACCTTTCTGAAAGGATCACCGCGGCACTGAACCCTAAAAGCTAAACAATTATAATGTGATTTCTAAAAAGCCGTTCCTGTGTAAACAGGGCGGCTTTTTTTGTGTCGGGGCATAGCTTCTGTCATATTTGCATTACACTTTAGTTATTTGTTATGCAACATGCTAATACCTTGTTATATTGTTTATTATATTTGGTATAATGACGCGGCAGCCCAAAATTCTTTTAGTGTTTATCTTCCTTTTTTTGCCTTTTCTGGGCAGAGCCGCCTCTATTCTGATCCCTATGGATGACACCCAAAAGGATCATTTAAAATCTTACGGCATAGCATTTTGGGTTTTAAAAGCAGGTGGTACGGTAGATTGGCTGCTGAACTATCGCGGCGGCAGTTTCCTGGCCAAATACGATAAAAAGACCGAAGATGAATGCAAGGTGCGCGGAATTACCTTCGAGGTTTTGGCCGATGCCAGCGTAACATCCATTATGAACCAGATAGCTGACCCATCGGTAAACATGGATGTGGTAAAGTTAGAGAAAGCGCCTAAAATTGCTTTATACTCGCCTAAAAGCAAAGGCAACCTGGAAGATGCCGTTGCCCTGGTATTAAAATACGCCGAGATACCTTTCGATTATTTGTATGATGAGGAAGTATTAAAGGGCGATCTGTTGAAATATGACTGGGTACACCTGCACCACGAAGACTTTACCGGCCAGTACAGCAAAGGTATGGGTGCGGGCGGATTCGGCTTCCGCGGTGGTGGTTATGGCGGTGGTTTCGGCGGTGGTGGTGG